>DAOLZE010000075.1:0-9913 GCA_035426125.1 Rhodocyclaceae bacterium | reverse complement strand
TGAAATGAAAAAATAAAAAGCACTTGCACTGAATGGGGAAGCCCTTGTAGTAGAGTTCAGCGGGCCGGCGGCGGCTTTATCGCCGGAGGCTCCGCTGGAACGCCGGGTTGGGGGTAGGCGGCCATGAGCGGAGGTTTTTTCATAGATGCGAACATACTGACGAAAGAAATGATCTCCGCTGGAGGAGATGAACTTTCTAGCATCCTTTGTGCGCTGGATGTTGATGGGGTGTGGAACGACCGCGATGTAATCCCTGACGTTTTCCGGGCAATGGTTGCAGTTGCGCCACGAGTTGCTTGTGGGTGTTTACAACAACAGCCAGAAGATCGACAGCAACATCAGACATCTGCCGGAGAGCCAGACTGTCAATTGGAGCGGACGCAGGAATGATCTTTCTTTCGATCTTAAGGTGCGAGCCTCTCGGCTGCCACGTTCCACTGGTGATTTGGAGCCTAAAGACGTTGCCTTCCTTTGACCAGACCCCGTGCGCAACCCAATCTCGCATTTCTTCGAGGTCTGTTATCTCGCCCGCCAATGCTTTGAGATCGTGCGTTACAGATATTCCGTTGACCTTCATGAGGAGCGTGATGAGATTGAAGCGACTGCGAACGTTCTGGCGTGCGACAGCTAAACGGCCCTCGGCCGGCGAAAGCCGCAGCAAGGAAAACGTAAGCAGGTTTATCTCATGTTCGATGCAAGAGAACAGCGTTATTAGCCGCCCAACCTCACGCAGAAGGAGCGCGGGCAATTTGTGGGTGCGCATGGCAATAGCAACTGATGGAAGCGTCACTGTGAAGACCCCCAACGTGATGTAGACGTCACATTTTCATGTGAACAGAATATACGACAGTCGAATAATTTTGGAATGCGGAGCAGCACCTTGAATATCCTACTGAATTATTTTGAGTACGTAATGATATGTCGAATATCTCTTCTGAACTTGCCGTATCGTTTGGTTCACCGCATTTGTTCGATCAAGTGCGGGTTCGCCTGCATCTAAGTATTGTATGCCTGCAAACAGAGACGGCTTATATTGGGCAGATTTTGCACTTTATTAATTTTCATGACAAGCGCCATCTGAAAAGGATGCGCCATATTGTGGCTTTGCTACAGAACCAGGCCGGGCCGTTGTTGCAGATTCTTTATCGGAGGGAGTGCTGAAAGTCGAGTTGCCGTGACTGAAGCTTCACTCAGTCGAAGACACCGAAGTGCGCGTAACGCGCCAATGCCGCCAACGTTTGGGCGCATGCGACAGCAGCACTGAACCGACCAGCACTGCCCAGAAAATCGCTGCCTGGATACCGACGAGCCAGATGCTGGCGGTGAGCAGAAGCAGTTTGAGGATGATCGCCAGACCGCTCAACTGCCGGAAGTATTCTGGATTGGCCCACAAATCCAGGAGGACGATGCCGGTTCCCGAAGCGATCAGCAGCAGCGCATACGCCTCGGTTTCGGCACTCGGACGCACGCCGAACAATGCAGCGCCGCAGCCGACGACGCCGACGATGTGCAGGGCACGCAGTACGGTGATCAGGAAAACCCGGCCGGCGAAATCGCGGCGACCTGGTTCCAGACCACTGTCGCAATCCTCGTCGGCTTCCTTATCCTTATCCTTATCTTCGTCGAGATGGGGATTGCCGCTCATCGCGGCCTTGCCAGGATTCTGATGTCATCGCCGAGACGGCGCACATCGGTGATCCGCATATCGCGCCGCGCGCCAAGATCATGCAGCTCCGGCAGATTGAACATGCCGCACGCCGCATCACCGAGCAGCGTCGGCGCCAGATACAGCAGTAATTCGTCGACCAGACCTTCATTCATCAGCGAACCGTTGAGTTTGAAACCCGCCTCGCCGTGGACTTCGTTGATGCCGCGCTGCGCCAGTTCGGCGAACAATGCTGGCAGATCAACCTTGCCTTGAGGGTTTGCCAGCACGACAACATCGACACCCTGCTGACGCAGCGCGATGATTTTTTCTGCATCCCCACTGGCGCAGGCAATCAGTGCCTTGCCACCAGCCAGCGCGCGTGCGGTCAAAGAAATTTCCAGCCGGCTATCAACGATCACTCGCAGCGGCTGGCGTGGCGGCTGATCGCCCCAATCGACATCGCGCACAGTCAGGCGCGGATCATCGTCGCGAACCGTGCCGATGCCGGTAAGGATGGCGCAGGCGCGCGCACGCCAGCGATGTCCATCGGCGCGTGCGGCGGCACCGGTAATCCATTGGCTGCGGCCATTGTTCAGGGCAGTTTTGCCATCGAGACTGGCGGCGAGTTTGAGGCGCAGCCAGGGCCTGCCGCGCGTCATACGCGCGACGAAGCCGATATTGAGTTCGCCTGCCTCATCGGCAAGCAGGCCGCATTCGGTCACGATGCCGGCGCTGCGCAAGCGGGCCAAGCCCTGGCCGGCCACCAGCGGATTCGGATCTTCCATGGCGGCGACAACGCGAACCATGCCCGCCTCGATCAGTGCGTCGGTACAGGGCGGCGTGCGGCCATGATGGCTGCACGGTTCGAGCGTGACATAAGCGGTTGCGCCACGCGCATCGCCATGCTGCGCACGGGCATCGGCGAGCGCCTCGATTTCAGCGTGATTCTGTCCTGCCGGTTGCGTGAGTCCTTCGCCGATGACTTTGCCGTCGCGCACCAGCACGCAACCGACGCGCGGATTTGGTGTTGTCGTGCAGAGGGCGCGCTGTGCCAATTGCAGAGCGCGTGCCATGAAGGCATGATCGACGGCAGTAAATGCGCTCATGACATCCTGTCGAACGTCAGCGTGACTCACGCTTCGCCTCGCCCCGTCTCGCCGTCAGGACTTCTGGGGAGACCGCGGCGCGCGCGGTTTGCGGACTTCGCGGATAGCGTCGGAAAATTCCTCGACATCCTCGAAGTTGCGATATACCGATGCAAAGCGGATGTAGGCGACCTTGTCGAGTTTCTTCAACTCACGCATCACCAGTTCGCCGATCTTGTCGCTCGGCACTTCGCGCTCACCCAGCGTCACCAGCCTTTGTTCGATGCGGTCGATTGCGGCATCGAGATTCTCAGTCATGACCGGGCGCTTGCGCAACGCCAGCATCATGCTGGCCTGAACTTTTTCGCGATCGTATTCGCTGCGGCTGCCGTTTTTCTTGACGACATGCGGCAACTGCAATTCGACCCGCTCATAGGTTGTGAAGCGTTTGTCGCAGCTCGGGCAACGCCGCCGCCGACGCACCGTGTCGCCGTCTTCGTTGAGGCGGGTGTCGACGACCTGGGTATTAAGCTCGGCGCAGTAGGGACATTTCATTTGTCAGGAGTAGCGAGGAGAGTCAAGATTCGGGAGTAACGCCACAGTAAGCGCGTCGCTCACAGCTTGCGCTTCGTGCCGATCAACCATATACCGGGAAGCGCTTGCACAGTTCGCCGGCCTTGATGCGCGTGGCGGTGATGACGCTTTCATCGGTGGGCGCATCGAGTACGTCGGCGATCAGATTGGCGACTTGCTCGGCCTCGATTTCGGTGAAACCGCGTGTGGTCATTGCCGGGGAACCGATACGGATGCCGGAAGTGACGAAGGGTTTCTGCGGATCGTTGGGGATGGCGTTCTTGTTGACCGTGATATGCGCCTGGCCAAGTGCCGCCTCGGCTTCCTTGCCGGTGATGTTCTTGGCGCGCAGATCGACGAGGAATACGTGCGACTCGGTGCGCCCAGAAACAATGCGCAGGCCGCGTGAAATCAGTACGCGTGCCATGACCTGGGCATTGGCGATGACCTGTTCCTGATAGTTGCGGAACTCCGGCGTCATGGCTTCCTTGAAGGCGACTGCCTTGCCGGCGATCACGTGCATCAGCGGGCCACCCTGCAGACCGGGGAAAATCGCGGAGTTGATGGCCTTCTCGTGCTCGGCCTTCATCAGGATGATGCCGCCGCGTGGACCGCGCAGCGTCTTGTGCGTCGTCGAGGTCACCACATCGGCATGCGGTACCGGATTCGGATAATAGCCTGCGGCGATCAGTCCGGCGTAGTGCGCCATATCCACCCAGAAAATCGCGCCGATTTCCCTGGCGATCTTGGCGAAGCGCTCGAAGTCGATACGCAGCGCATAGGCCGAAGCACCCGCGATGATGATGCGCGGCTTGTGCTCGCGCGCCAGCGCTTCCATCTTCGGATAGTCGATCTCTTCTTTCTCGTTGAGACCGTAGGCAACGACGTTGAACCACTTGCCCGACATGTTGAGCGGCATACCGTGGGTGAGGTGGCCGCCTTCGGCCAGACTCATACCCATGATCTTGTCGCCCGGTTTGGCGAAGGCCATCAGCACTGCCTGGTTGGCCTGCGAACCGGAGTTCGGCTGAACGTTGGCGGCATCGGCGCCGAATAATTTCTTCACCCGATCGATGGCCAGTTGTTCGGCCTGATCGACAAACTCGCAACCGCCGTAATAGCGCTTGCCCGGATAACCCTCGGCATATTTGTTGGTGAGCTGCGAACCCTGCGCTTCAAGCACGGCGTAGGAGACGTAATTCTCGGAAGCGATCAGCTCGATATGATCTTCCTGGCGGCGGTTTTCGCCCTGAATCGCCTGCCACAGTTCAGGATCGGTCTTGGCAAGGGTATTTTGTCTGGAGAACATGATGGCGGTAGGAATGGAGTGGTTGGAGAACGAAACGAAGCGCGATTTTACCACCCTAGCCCTTGGGCACGCCAATCAGATACGTCACGCTCACCCCGGGTACGCCGCCAGGCGCCATGCCGCTCTGCCATTCGAATTTTTCCTGGCCGGGCACACGGCTGACCAGTTCGAGCAGTTCGTCCGGCGCATAGGCGCGCAGGTTGGAACCAACGCCGTCGAAAGCAATACAGAAGGGGATCACCGGAATCACGTAAGTCCAGAAAAAACGCTGCCAGGAACGTGGCTTGAAAAACGGGGTGAGGAACAGGATCGACAGCGGCCCGCCCAGCAATACTTGCAGGAAGGCACTCAGGCTGCGGTTGGAGAGTTCAAAGATGCCGATCGGTGCGCGCTTGTCGATGCAGTCTTGCAGGATGCCGCTCGCCAGCGCTGGCGGAAAATGATGAAAGGCGGAGAACAGGGTACGAAATCCATCCGGATGGTCGGGCACGTTGGTGGCATCGACAGAAGCCGTTGCGTAGCTGATATCGCCATGCATCGTGCGCGCTTCGCCGACGATTTTTTCGAATGCCGGCAGATTCGGATATTTGTCGGTGAGTTGTACCGGCACTTCAAGCCCGTGTTGCTCACGCAATTGCTGCTGTACCAACACCAGAGGGCCGGAGCCACCGGAACACAGATCAACGATGTGCCGTCGGCCGGTATGGCGCAACGCCTGCGCCAGTAACCCGGCCACCGGGCGATACAGATCGAACGTCTTCATCTGGTAATGAAAGAAGTCCGTCATGAAGTTGCGCCACTGACAGGGAAACCATGCGTAGTCTTCAAGTTCGATGGCTTGAAAGCGTTTCACCGTTTTACCTTTTCACCTTGAAATACCCGGCTTGCTGGTGGCGGGTCGTATGCAGATTGTCTGGCGCCGCAGATGTCAGTCGACCGGCACGGCGCGCTGATACGGCAACGGCCAGGTAGCGCTCTGTTTCAATGTATGGGCGGCGGCCATCGGCCAATGGGGATTACGCAGGATTCCACGGCCGATGAGCACCATGTCGGCCTGCTCGCTGCGAATGATGTGATCCGCCTGTTCCGGTTCAGTGATCAGGCCGACCGCCGCGACGGCAATCCCGGCCTCGTTGCGGACGCGCGTGGCAAATCCGACCTGGAAATTTGGAGCAACGGGGATCCGCGCCGTGGGCGTCGACCCGCCGGAAGACACATCCACCAGATCGACGCCAAGACCTTTCAACGCACGACACAACTCGACGGTTTCGTCCGCCGTCCAGCCGCCCTCCTCCCAATCCGTCGCCGACAGGCGAATCAGCAGGGGCAGGCGTTCCGGCCATTCGGTACGGATCGCGGAAACCACTTCACGCGTCAGGCGGGTGCGATTCTCGAAGCTGCCGCCATAGGCATCGGTGCGCAGATTGGACAATGGTGACATGAACTGGTGCAGCAGATAACCGTGCGCCGCATGGATTTCCAGCGCCTTGAAGCCGGCCTCGCGCGCACGTGCGGCGGCAGCGGCAAACTGCGAGATCACCTGATGGATTCCGTTTTCGTCGAGTGCCTGCGGCACCGCGAAACCTTCACCGAATGGCAATGCCGATGGCGCTACTGTCGGCCAGGCGCCGACCTTCAACGTGCGCTGAGATTCCCAGCCCAAACCGACACTGGCTTTGCGGCCGGCATGTGCCAATTGGACAGCGGCAACACAACCATGTTCTTCGGCGAAACGGGCGACGCGCGCCAACGGCTCGATGTGCTTGTCGTCCCAGATACCAAGATCGCCCAGACTGATACGGCCCTCCGGCACAACCGCCGTTGCCTCGATGATGATCAGGGCCGCGCCACCGATGGCACGGCTGCCGTAATGCACAAAATGCCAGTCTGCGGCGACTCCATCGTGCGCCGAATACTGGCACATGGGCGACATGCCGATGCGATTTTTCAGGACGATGTCACGTAATTTCAGGGTGTCAAATAGTTGGGGCATGATCGGCTTTCGATTGTGATATTCGGGCAAGGTGTCGGGCAAGGTCGACATACTGCCGTGCAGCGAGCTATATTAATCCACCGCACAGCAATTTGACCGGTCATTCCTCATGAAGAACATTCATTGGCATCATCCCGCAGAACCCTGCCGTTGCGATACTGATGGACGAACCGCGCAATGACTACCGGTGCAGCCAATCTCGAAAGCCGCATCGACCGCCTGGAGTCGACCGAAGCCATCCGCCAGTTGGCGGCCCGCTATTCGCTCTCGCTGGACATGCGCGACCTCGATGCCCACGTCAATCTTTTCGCACCGGATATCCGCGTGGGAAAAGAAAAGATCGGACGCGCCCATCTGAAGGCCTGGGTCGATGACACCTTGCGCCATCAGTTCACGGGAACCTCTCACCACCTCGGCCAGCACATCATCGAATTTCAGGATGCCGATCATGCCATCGGCGTGGTCTACTCGAAGAACGAACATGAGTGCGGCGATGAATGGGTGATCATGCAGATGCTCTATTGGGACGACTATGAGCGCATCGAGGGTTGCTGGTACTTCCGCCGCCGCCTGCCCTGCTATTGGTATGCCACCGATCTCAACAAGCCGCCCGTCGGCGACATGAAGATGCACTGGCCGGGACGGGAAACCTATGAGGGAACCTTTCACGATCTGTTCCCTTCCTGGCAGGCGTTCTGGGAGAAGGCTCCGACGCGTGACCAGCTTCCCGAAGTTTCAGCCCCTGCTCCGCTGAATGCCTTTCTGCAAACCATGCGGCGCGGCACACCGGCACCGAAAATGAAAGTTCGCTGAAGCAGCGTTGCGACGCCGCAATGATGTAACGTTGCAACCAATCATTCGTCATTCCCGCGAAAGCCGGGATGGCAGTTCTTCAATCTAACGACTAGCCGCCCAGATACGCCTCGATGACGCGTGGATTGCCCAGCAGATTGGCACCACTATCGGTCAGCACCATCTCTCCGTTTTCCAGCACATAGCCGTGACGCGCAAGCTTCAGTGCCTGACGCACGTTCTGTTCGACGAGCAGAACGGTAATGCCGCTGCGGTTGATTTCGTCGATGACCCGGAATATTTCGCGCACCATCAGCGGTGCCAGACCCATTGATGGTTCGTCGAGCAGCAGCAGCCGTGGCGCAGCCATCAGGGCGCGACCGATGGCCAGCATCTGCTGCTCGCCACCAGAGAGATTACCGGCCAGCCCACTGGCGCGCGCCTTGAGCACCGGGAAAAGCGTGAATACGCGCTCCAGTTCATTCGCGACAGCACCACGATCCTTGCGAGCCCGCGTGTAGGCACCAAGTTCGAGATTCTCGCGCACCGTCAACGTAGTCAGAATTGCGCGGCCTTCCGCTACCTGGACCAGGCCACGACGGACGATCTCGTGCGGTGCCAGACCACGGATATCCTCACCGGCGAATTCGATCTTGCCGCCCGTGCCACCCGTGCTGCGATTGGTTTTGAGCAGCCCGGACAGCGCCAGCAGGATCGAACTCTTGCCCGCGCCGTTGGCACCGACCAGCGCAGTAATTTCGCCTGCATTGAGATGAAAGTTAACACCTTTCACTGCCTCGACATGGCCGTAGTTCACCACCAGATCATGCACGCGCAGCAGCACACTCATGCGGCAATCTCCGCATCTGCACCTTCATCCTCGTCGCGGCCCAGATAAGCCTCGATGACCGCAGGATTGCTGCGGATATCCTCTGGCTTGCCGTCAGCAATAATGCGGCCGAAGTTGAGCACAGCGATGCGCTCGCAGAGATTCATGACGAATCGCATATCGTGCTCAATCAGAAAAATGCTGTAACCGCGCGCCTGGATATTGCGGATCTCCTCCATCAGTTCGATTTTCTCCGCCGGATTCATGCCCGCTACTGGCTCGTCGAGCAGCAGCAGCTTCGGCTCGGTGGCCAGCGCACGGGCGAATTCGAGCTTGCGCTGATCGCCATAGGAAAGATTGTCGGCAAGCAAATCGGCCTTGCCGTCGAGACGCATCCATGAGAGCAGTTCCATCGCCCGCTCGCGTGCCCGCGCCTCGGCGCGTCGGTAGCCGGGCAGATTCAGCAGCAGACCTGCCACACCGTAAGACAAATGTGGATTCATACCGACGATGACATTTTCCAGCAGCGTCATCTCACGAAAGATGCGGATGTTTTGAAAGGTGCGCGCAATGCCGCGCCGCGTGATGCGATGCGGTGGCATACCGGCGAGGTTATTGCCAGCGAAATGAATGCTGCCGCTGGAGGGCTGCAACAAGCCGGTAATCAAATTGAACACCGTCGTTTTGCCCGCACCGTTCGGCCCGATCAGGCCGAAGATGCTACCAGTCGGCACCTCGAAGCTGACATCCTCCAGCACATGCAAGCCACCGAAATGCTTGCTGACATGGGAAAGGCTCAACATCACTTGTTGCGGCACCAGACTCGCCAACCCTGCCAACCGCGCCAACGCAGGGGATCCACAATTCCCTTCGGCATGAACAACACCACCAACACCAGGATCAAGCCATTGGTGGCCAGCCGAAAATCCTTCAACGAACGCAACAGTTCCGGCAGCAGCGTGAGAATCATCGCACCCACCACCGGGCCGGCGAGATTGGACGTACCGCCAAGTACTGCCATCGTCAAAATGTCGACGGCATTCTCGAAACCGTATTCGCGTGGACTGAGAAAGAAAGTGAAGTGCGCATTCAACGCGCCAGCCAGCCCGGCAATCGCACCACCGAGCGTAAATGCCAGCAGCTTGCTGGCGGTAACGTCGATGCCCATCAGCCGTGCTGCAATCTCATCCTCCTTGATCGCCTCGAAGGCGCGGCCGATCTTCGAACGACGCAGACGCGCCAGCACATAGAGCACCAGCAGCAAGGCCAGACCGACATGCCACCACTCGGTCTTGAGCGGAATATCGTTGAGGCCGAGTGGCCCGCCGGTGATCTCCATGTTGAGAATCGCCACGCGCACCACTTCGCCAAAGCCGAGTGTCGCCATCGCCAGATACACGCCGGACAGGCGCAATGTCGGAATGCCGATAAGCAACGCCACCAGCGCCGGCACTGCGCATATATTCACGGAACGGAACCGGGCGCTTAGCTTGAACCAAGGACTTCACAAGCTCATCTCCTGTCAACCCGTTCCATGCCATCGCGACGACAGCCGACGAGGCGCTTGAGTCTTTCTTGACGAACGGAATGATACGGGCAGAATTTTCATTCGCGTCCCAATCCAAATATTCATCTTCATTCATCACAAGGATCGACAATCTTGCGCCACGTGCTTTATGGAACG
>DAOLZE010000074.1:0-9992 GCA_035426125.1 Rhodocyclaceae bacterium | reverse complement strand
AGGATACGGATATAGTGCATCCGCATCTTTCCGGAAATATGCCCGAGGACGACATGCCCATTCTCAAGCTTGACCCTGAAGGTCGCATTAGGGAGATTTTCCTGAACCTCTCCCTGCATTTCGATCATGTCTTCCTTCGACATCTGCCGCTACCTGCCTGAAAAGCCATTGCCCTTGAAATTGGCCTTCTTCAAGAGACTTTCATATTGATGCGACATGATGTAAGCCTGTACTTGCGACATGAAATCCATGGTTACAACAACAATGATCAGCAAGGATGTGCCACCGAAGTAAAAAGGCACGTTCCACTTTAGTATTAGAAACTCCGGCAGCAGGCAAACCACCGTGATATAGATTGCCCCTGCGAGCGTCAGTCGAATGAGTATCTTTTCAATATACCGGGCAGTCTGGTCGCCCGGTCGAATGCCGGGAACAAAGGCTCCACTTTTCTTCAGATTATCGGCGGTTTCCTTCGAGTTGAAAACCAGCGCCGTATAGAAAAAGCAGAAGAAAATAATCGCTGTTGCATACAACAGAACATATATGGGCTGCCCCGGAGACAATGTACTGGCAATATCCTTGAGCCAGCTCATGCGTTCATTCGAGCCGAACCAACCCGCCACCGTTGCAGGGAAAAGAATGATACTGGAGGCAAAGATTGGCGGGATGACTCCAGACATATTCAGCTTAAGCGGCAAATGGGAGCTTTGTCCGCCATACATCTTGTTGCCAACCTGGCGCTTGGCGTAATTGACAAGAATCTTGCGTTGGCCACGCTCGACAAAAACCACAAAACCCGTTACTAGCACCACCAGGGTGCAAATGAACAAGGCCGTTACAGGATGCATGCTGCCCGTGCTGACAAGTGAGAACAAGCCACCAAGAGCGTTTGGCAGACCAGCAACGATACCAGCGAAAATGATAATTGAAATGCCATTGCCGAGACCGCGCTCGGTGATCTGCTCTCCGAGCCACATCAGAAACATTGTGCCAGTGACAAGCGTGGTCACAGTCATCAAACGGAACAACGCGCCTGGCTCAAGAACAAGTCCTCGCTGGGATTCAAGCATAAAGGCAATCCCGAATCCCTGAACCAGCGCCAATCCGACCGTGCCATAGCGCGTGTACTGAGTCATCTTGCGGCGACCAGCTTCACCCTCCTTCTTCAGCGCTTCGAGCTGTGGCGAAGCAATGGCTGCCAGTTGCATGATGATCGACGCCGAGATGTAAGGCATGATCCCAAGGGCAAAAATCGTGAAGCGCGACAGGGCGCCGCCAGAAAATAAATTAAAAACGCCAAGAATACCGCCCTTCTGTGACTCAAATAACTGAGCCAAAGCGACTGGGTCGATGCCCGGCACAGGAATGTGTGCACCGGCGCGATAGACAACCAAAGCGCCCAGCAGAAACCACAGTCGGCGCCAAAGATCGCCAAACTTTCCGGTTTTACCGATGGCCCCGCCTGAGGAGGCTGCAGCTGGATTAGACAAGTGCGCTTACTCGGTTAAGTATTAGTCGTTAGAGATACTGCCGCCAAGCGCTTCGATTGCCGCCTTGGCACCCTTGGTGGCGCCAACACCCTTGAGAACGATCTTGCGCGTCAATTCTCCGGAGAGAATCACCTTTGCGGAAAGAGATCCGGGGGCTACCACTCCAGCCTGTTTCAAGGCCAGCAGGTCAATTTCTTCCAGAGGCATTTTCTCAAGCTCGGAGAGACGAACCTCAACGTTGAGTGCATGTGTCAGCGATACGAAACCGCGTTTCGGCAGGCGGCGTTGCAAAGGCATTTGACCACCTTCGAAGCCAACCTTATGGAAACCGCCCGCACGTGACTTCTGACCTTTGTGGCCGCGTCCCGCAGTCTTGCCAAGGCCGCTGCCAATCCCGCGACCAACGCGGCGCTTGGCATGCGTCGAGCCTTCGCCCGGTTTGATGGTATTGAGTCGCATTGTCTTAACCCTCGCACTTCACCAGATAGGATACTTTGTTAATCATGCCGCGAACTGCCGGAGTATCTTCAAGCATCGCGCTGCTATTCAAACGGCGCAAGCCAAGCCCGCGAACCGTGGCACGATGATCCGACTTTGTGCCTATGACGCTTTTGATCAGTGTCACCTTGATTTTCTTGTCAGCCATGTTGCTTACTCCATAATTTCCTGAATGGTCTTGCCGCGCTTTGCAGCAAATTCGGCGGGGGTGCTCATCGCCTGCAGTCCGTTGATCGTCGCACGAACAACGTTATAGGGATTGGCAGAGCCGAGAATTTTGGCAACCACATCGGTCACGCCTGCCACTTCAAATACGGCACGCATTGGCCCGCCGGCAATAATGCCGGTACCGGCAACGGCTGGCAGCATCATGACCCGGCAGGCGCCATGATGGCCGATCACCATATGTTGCAGCGTGCCATCCTTGAGACTGACACGCGACAGCTTGCGGCGCGCCTCTTCCATTGCCTTTTGCACGGCAACCGGAACTTCACGCGACTTGCCCTTGCCCATCCCGATGCTGCCATCGCCATCACCTACCACGGTCAGTGCGGCAAAGCCGAGGATCCGGCCGCCTTTTACCACCTTGGTGACGCGGTTGATGGCAACCATCTTCTCGCGCATGCCATCGTCAGTTTTTTCGGTCGTCTGCTGCTGTTTTCTTGTCTGTGGTTTAGCCATTTTTGCCTCGCTCGATTGCAATCTGCTTGCAATACTAGTTAGAACTTGAGTCCGCCTTCACGTGCCGCTTCAGCCAGCGCTTTGACGCGACCGTGATAATGGAATCCGGAGCGGTCAAAGGAAACTTTCTCGATACCCTTTGACTTGGCTCTTTCCGCTATCAGCTTACCGACAACCTCGGCAGCCTTGATGTTGCCGCCATTCGGAATCTGATTGCGTACTTCTGCTTCAGCCGTCGAAGCAGCCGCCAACACCTGTGTTCCGCAGCCTGAAAATATCTGCGCATAGATGTGGCTATTCGTGCGATGAACTGTCAGGCGTACAGCCTTGAGTTCGGCAATCTTGGCGCGGGTCCGTCCGGCCCTGCGCAAACGCGTCAGTTTCTTTTCCATGATCGTCCGCCCTTACTTCTTCTTGGTTTCCTTGATGACCACCCGCTCATCGGCATAGCGTACGCCCTTGCCCTTATAGGGCTCCGGCGAACGGTAGGCACGAATTTCAGCAGCTACCTGGCCCACTTGCTGACGATCGATTCCCTTGATAAGAATTTCCGTCTGTGTAGGCGTTTCACATTTCACGCCCTTCGGCATCTCATGCACAACCGGGTGCGAAAAACCCAACGACAGATTGAGCTTGTCGCCCTGTGATTGGGCGCGATAACCAACGCCCACCAAGGTCAGCTTCTTCTCGAAGCCTTTGGTCACGCCTGTAACCATATTGTTTACCAATGCGCGCATGGTGCCAGACATTGCGCCACCGTTCGGCTGACCAGGAATGGCCCGGCATAGCAGGTTATCGCCGTCACGCTCCACCTTGACAGCGGGGAGTATGAATTGTTTGATTGTGCCAAGCGGGCCCTTGATGCTGATTTCGGCATCGCCGAGCGCCACTTCAACGCCTTTCGGCACTTCAACCGGGTATTTAGCAATACGTGACATTGTCGTCCCCCTTACGCCACAATGCAGAGGACTTCGCCGCCGACGTTCGAGGCGCGCGCACTGCGGTCAGTCATCACGCCCTTGGGCGTCGAAACAATTGCAACGCCTAGCCCGTCCAGCACTCGCGGCAGATCATCCTTGCCCCTGTAAACCCGCAGGCCCGGCTTTGAAACACGTTCAATGCGCTCGATTACGGCACGCCCCGCATAATATTTCAGGGCAATGTCGAGTTGCGGCTTGCCCGCGTTTTCACGCACGGCGAATTCACCGATATAGCCTTCGTCCTTAAGCACGGCAGCAATCGCCACCTTGAGCTTGGAGGAGGGCATGACAACAGCCGCTTTCTGCGCCGTTTGCGCATTGCGGATGCGGGTCAGCATATCGGCGATAGGATCGGTCATACTCATAGTGATCTCTCCTGATTACCAGCTGGCCTTGGTCATACCCGGCACCTCGCCGCGCATAACGACTTCACGCAGCTTGTTGCGGCAAAGACCAAATTTACGAAACACCCCACGCGGACGTCCGGTCACCTCGCAGCGATTACGCTGGCGAGATGGCGACGAATTGCGGGGCAATTGTTGTAGTTTGAGACGAGCAGCCATGCGTTCCTCCGCCGGCAGCTTGATATTGTTATATATCGCAGCAAGCTCAGCACGCCTGGCCGCGTACTTGACGACCATTTTTGCGCGATTGGCTTCGCGGTTGATAAGTGAAAGTTTAGCCATGTGCCCCTCAGTTCTTGAAAGGGAATTTGAATGCCGCGAGGAGCGCTTTCGCTTCCGCATCGGTTTTCGCAGTCGTCGTAATACTGATGTTCATTCCACGCAAAGCATCGATCTTGTCGTATTCGATTTCGTGGAAAATGATCTGTTCCTTGACGCCGACGTTATAGTTTCCGCGACCATCGAAGCCCTTGCCGGAAACACCCCGGAAATCGCGAATTCGCGGCATCGCCACCGTTACCAGGCGGTCAAGAAATTCATACATGCGATTTCCGCGCAGAGTTACCATGCAACCAATCGGGTAGCCTTCGCGAATCTTGAAGCCGGCAATCGCCTTGCGTGCCTTGGTAATCACTGGCTTTTGACCGGCAATCTTGGTCATGTCGCCAACCGCATGCTCAAGCACCTTCTTGTCGCCGATCGCCTCGCCGACACCCATATTGAGAGTGATCTTGGTAATGCGGGGCACTTCCATGACCGAGCCATAGCCAAACTTCTTTTGAAGATCGGCTACAACCGTGTTTTTATATAATTCCTGCAAGCGCGCCATGATTGTCCTTACGCGTCCACAACTTCGCTATTCGCCTTGAACACCCGCACCTTACGGCCGTCATCAAGTGTCTTGATGCCAACGCGATCGGCTTTCTGGGTGGCCGGATTGAACAGCGCCACATTGGAAACCTGAATCGGCATCTCTTTCTCGACGATGCCCCCTTGTTGCCCCTTCATGGGGTTTGGCTTGGTGTGCTTTTTGACGCGATTGACTCCTTCAACCAGGAGAAGCGTCTCATCCACACGAGACAAAACCACCCCGCGCTTACCCTTGTCCTTGCCCGTAATGACAATGACGTTATCGCCCTTGCGAATCTTGTTCATGTGCGATCCTTACAGAACTTCGGGAGCCAGTGAGACGATCTTCATGAATCGCTCGGTACGCAATTCACGCGTCACCGGCCCGAAGATACGCGTCCCGATCGGCTCAAGCTTGTTGTTGAGCAATACTGCAGCATTGTCGTCAAATTTGATCAGGGAACCGTCGGCACGACGCACTCCCTTGGCAGTCCTCACCACAACTGCGGTATAGACTTCACCTTTTTTGACCCGACCACGCGGCACAACATCCTTGATGCTGACCTTGATAACGTCGCCAATTCCGGCATAGCGACGCTTTGAGCCACCCAGCACCTTGATGCACATGACCGAACGCGCGCCGGTGTTATCGGCCACAGTCAATCTGGTTTGCATTTGTATCATTAAATTACCTCCAACTTAATTCGCGGCCAACTAAATTTCCGCGATCAGTCTTGGAACCCGTTCGGGTTAAAGTCAGGCAGATCGCGCTTGCGAAATACCTACGCTATAGCAAAGCTCGCCATTGTGACAGACCAAATGTCGTCTGTCAATAGAAATGGAATAAAAATCGTCTAAAGGAGTTAAGCCGAGCGAGCCTTTTCCAGAATTTGCGTAACGCGCCAAGCCTTGGTCTTTGAGATGGGCGCACATTCTTCGATCTGCACCAAATCTCCGGCCTTCGCTTCATCGCCATCGACATGGGCGTGATATTTTTGTGTGCGAAGCATCATCTTGCCAATCACCGGATGCTTGACGCGGCGCTCAATCAGGACAGTGACCGTCTTCTGCATCTTGTCACTGACGACGCGCCCTGTCAGGGTGCGGTGCATTTTATCGGTCGTCTGACTCATTTGGCCGCGCCCCTTTCACACAGGATGGTTTTAACACGCGCAATATCCTTGCGCACCTTGCCGACTTGGCTATGGTTCGAGAGCTGCTGGGTAGCTGTCTGCATACGCATGCTGAACTGGGCTCTACGCAAATCGAGCAGTTCCTTTTCCAGCTCCGCAGTATCCTTTGCTCTTAATTCTTTCGCTTTCATGATTAGCTCAGTTGCCTTGTAACGAAAGTTGTCTCAATTGGCAATTTGGCAGCTGCCAGGCGAAATGCCTCGCGTGCCAATACCTCGTCTACGCCATCCATTTCATAAAGAACCTTGCCGGGCTGAATCTCGGCGACCCAATACTCGGGGTTTCCTTTGCCGTTACCCATACGAACTTCCAGGGGCTTTTTGGAAATTGGCTTGTCCGGGAAAATCCGGATCCAGATACGGCCACCGCGTTTGATGTGGCGCGTCATGGCGCGGCGAGCCGACTCAATCTGGCGTGCGGTAAGGCGGCCACGACCAACAGCCTTGAGCCCAAACTCTCCAAAGCTGACTTTCGCGCCACGAGTGGCGACTCCAGTGTTGCGCCCTTTATGCTGTTTACGGTATTTAGTACGTGCGGGTTGCAGCATTATGATTACTCCTTGGCGTCCTTCGCCGCAGCGGGTTTGCGTACTCGCTTGACGGGTGCCTTAGTGACAGCTTCTTCTTTGGTCGGTGCCTTGACGGTTTCTCCAGCAGCAACGCCATCAGGACTGGCGTCTGCAGACTTGCGTACAGTGCGCTTGGTTGCCGCAGGCTTCGCATCCGTTTTTTCACTGGCACGCGGAGGAGCACGGCGCGGAGGGGCACGGCGCTGCTCATCAACCGCGGCTTCGGGCACTGCCGCAATTTCATTCTTGGCAGCAATTTCACCCTTGAACACCCAGACTTTAACGCCAATGATTCCGTAGGTAGTCTTTGCTTCCGAGGTGCCATAGTCAATATCTGCACGCAAGGTATGCAACGGCACACGGCCTTCACGATACCACTCGCGGCGGGCAATTTCGGCACCATTGAGGCGGCCGGAACTCATGATCTTGATACCTTGAGCGCCAAGACGCATTGCATTCTGCATGGCACGCTTCATGGCACGGCGGAACATGATCCGTTTCTCAAGTTGCTGCGCAATCGAATCGGCGATCAGTTGAGCGTCAATCTCCGGTTTACGAATTTCCTCAATATTGACATGAACCTGACCACCGAGAATCTTCTGCAAATCGGCTTTCAAATGTTCGATGTCTTCGCCCTTCTTGCCAATAACCACACCAGGGCGAGCGCTATAAACAGTAATGCGCGCATTCTTGGCCGGACGCTCGATAACAACTCGCCCCACCGATGCATGAGCAAGTTTCTTTTTCAGATATTCGCGAACCTTGATGTCTTCATTGAGCATCGTCGGAAAGTTCTTGCTGTTGGCAAACCAGCGCGAAGTCCAGTTACGCGTAACCGCAAGGCGGAAACCAGTTGGATGTATCTTCTGTCCCATAGTTTTTCCTTAATCCCCGACAGTCACGTAAACGTGAGATGTTTGCTTGAGGATGTGATTGCCGCGGCCTTTGGCGCGTGCTGTAAATCGCTTCAACACAGAAGCCTTCTCAACATGGATGATCTTGACCTTGAGCGCATCGATATCGGCGCCATCATTGTGCTCGGCGTTGGCAATCGCCGACTCGAGAACCTTCTTGATGATAGTCGCACCTTTTTTGGGGCTGAAAGTGAGGATGTTAAGCGCCTGATCGACAGGCTTGCCGCGCACCATATCAGCAACCAGCCGGCCCTTCTGTGCTGACAGGCGAACGCCCCTTAGAATCGCATTGGTTTCCATTGTCATTCCTTACTTCTTTACCGCGGCCTTCTTGCCGCCGGTGTGGCCCTTGAATGTGCGTGTCAGAGCAAACTCGCCGAGCTTGTGCCCGACCATATTTTCCGAGACATACACCGGGATGTGCTGCTTGCCGTTATGCACAGCGATGGTCAGGCCGACGAAATCCGGCAGGATCGTCGAACGACGTGACCAAGTCTTGATCGGGCGCTTGTCGCTGGTACCGCGCACGGCGTCGACTTTCTTGAGCAGGTGGGCATCGATAAAGGGGCCCTTCTTAAGCGAACGTGTCATTTATCACCTCTTATTTCTTGGGCGGCGCTGCACGATCATGCTGGTCGTGCGCTTGTTACGGCGCGTACGATAGCCCTTTGTCTTGGTTCCCCAAGGGCTGACGGGGTGCATACCAGCTGCGGTCCTTCCTTCGCCACCACCGTGTGGATGGTCTACCGGATTCATGACGACGCCGCGTACGGTCGGGCGAATACCGCGCCAGCGCTGAGCACCAGCCTTGCCGATGGAACGCAGGCTGTTCTCTTCGTTACCAACCTCGCCGATCGTTGCGCGACACTCGATATGCACACGACGAATTTCGCCGGAGCGCAGACGCAACTGTGCATATGAGCCTTCGCGTGCCATCAGTTGCACCGAGGTTCCAGCGGCACGAGCGATTTGCGCTCCCTTGCCCGGCACCATCTCGATACAGTGAATCGTCGTACCAACCGGGATATTGCGGATTGGCAACGTATTGCCCGGCTTGATTGGAGCCTCCGCACCGCTGACAAGCTGCGCGCCAACCGCCACGCCCTTCGGTGCGATGATGTAGCGGCGCTCCCCATCGGCGTAGCAGAGCAGTGCCAGATTCGCGGTGCGATTCGGGTCATACTCGAGACGCTCAACCTTAGCAATAATGCCATCCTTGTTACGACAAAAATCGACGACACGATAATGCTGTTTGTGTCCACCGCCTTGATGGCGAACGGTGATATGTCCATGATGGTTGCGGCCAGCCTTACTGTGCTTGACCTCAGTCAGCGCAGCGTGAGGACGCCCCTTGTGAAGATCAGGGTTAACCAGCTTGACCAGCGATCGACGACCCGGAGATGTCGGCTTGACTTTGACGAGTGCCATTTATGCGCCCCCCCCTTCAGCAAAATTGATTTCCTGACCGGGCTTGAGGCAGACAAAGGCCTTTTTAACATCGCTACGACGCCCCATGAGGCGGCCGAAACGCTTCTGCTTGCCCTTCAGGACGGAGATTTGCACCGAGTCGACCTGTACTTTGAATAACAGTTCGACGGCAGCCTTGACTTCAGGTTTGGTGGCATCCGGGATAACGAAGAAAATTACCTGCTCGTTCTTGTCGGCGATAAAAGTCGCCTTTTCCGAAATTTGCGGCGCTACCAACACTTGCAGCAGGCGCTCTTGATTGAAATTACTCATCCCAGCATCTCCTCCATCTTGGCCACTGCGCTCTTGGTCAGCAGCACCTTGGGGAAACGGATCAGCGACAGCGGATCGGTTTCGGAAACTTCAAGCACCAGTACTCTGGGCAGATTACGCGAAGCCAGATAAAGATTTTCTTCAAGGGCAGCCGTCACTACCAGAACGGAGTCCAGCCCCATCCCCTTGAGTTTCAGTGCAAGCTGCTTGGTCTTCGGCGTATCGAAGCTGAAATCCTCAACGACTGCGAGACGATCCTCGCGTGCCAGCTGCGACAGGATTGCAGCCAAGCCGGCACGATACATCTTGCGGTTAACCTTCTGGCTGAAATTTTCTTCTGGCGAATTCGGGAAAATACGACCACCACCACGCCACAACGGACTGGAGGTCATACCTGCACGAGCACGACCGGTACCCTTCTGACGGAAAGGCTTCTTGGTACTGTGCTTGACCTGCTCACGGTCCTTCTGTGCGCGATTACCGGAGCGGGCATTTGCCTGATAGGCAACCACAAGCTGATGCACCAGCGCTTCGTTGTAATCGCGACCGAACAGCGCATCCGAGGCGCTCAGTGTGGCCGACGGCTGGCCCTGTTCATTGATAAGTTTAAGTTCCATCACGCCCCCTTCACGGCAGGGCGAACAACCACGTCGCCGCCCTTGGAGCCAGGTACTG
>DAOLZE010000073.1:0-10034 GCA_035426125.1 Rhodocyclaceae bacterium | reverse complement strand
CGGCACGGCCAAGCCCGACGCAGCGATACAGCAAGCCTTTCCGCATCGCCTGATCGATCTCATCAGCCCCGAGGAACGTTATTCTGCGGCGCGCTTCCGCGAGGATGCGCTGCGCGAAATAGCAGCGATCACGGCACGCGGCCGAATCCCGTTGCTGGTCGGCGGCACCATGCTCTACTTCAAGGCACTGCGCGAAGGACTGGCCGACCTGCCGCAAGCCGACGCGGTGCTGCGCACAGAAATCGACGACGCTGCCGCCGCGCACGGTTGGCCGGCGCTGCATGCCGAACTGGCGCAGCGCGATCCGGTCACCGCAGCGCGCCTCAAGCCGACTGATGCGCAGCGCATTCAGCGCGCCCTCGAAGTTGTTCGCCTCACCGGCCAGCCACTCGAAGAACTGTTTGCCGCGCAACGCACCGCGCCACTGCCTTTTCGTGTGCTGGCGCTGGCGCTGCAACCACAGGACCGCGCCGAGTTGCATCGACGCATCGCCGTGCGTTATGCCGATATGCTGGCGCGCGGACTGGTCGAGGAAATCGTCGCCCTACGCAAAAAATATTCCCTCGACGCCGGACTGCCATCGATGCGCTGTGTCGGCTATCGTCAGGTCTGGGAGATGCTCGAAGGCCGCCTGCCGCGCGCCGAGCTACGCGATCGCGGCATCTTCGCCACGCGCCAGTTTGCCAAGCGGCAGCTGACCTGGCTGCGCAGTATGGGCGGGCTGGAATTTATTGATCCGCTGGCAGACGATGCCAGTCGGCGTACCGTGGCACAGGTACAAAATTTCTGTCAGGGATAGCACACTTCGGAACTGTCAGACGGCACGGCTGCGAATGCTGTTGAGCGAACTGCGTTGCACGTTGCGTGTTATACGCTCAAGCTTTATCCGCACCGCGCGCCAGTCCTCGCAGTTTCTCGATCAGTTCATCACTCAGGGCATGCAGTTCTGCCAACCGCGTCTGAACATCGGCTTGTTGTCCCTGTGCGTGCGCCTCGATCAGTTCCCCGGCCAATGCATGCAAATGCGCGTGCACAGCGGTCAATGCCGGGAACTCGGGATGCGCGCCGTAACGGCCCCGTCCATCGCTTTCCTGCCAATGACCAAAGTGACAGTCATGTAGATCCAGCAACGGCGCCCCCTGGTCGCTCGCCAGTAAACATTCAACGGCCCGCAGCCAGTGCCTATGTTTCACCTCGACGAACACCAGCCCCAAATCATCCCGGTTCTGGTTGCGCGCCTGCCAGGATTTCCAGGCGACATCCGGGCGCCAGGTCGCCACCCAGCCGGGCATCTCGGCGGCCGGCATCGGCCTGGCAATGCCATAGCCCTGCGCCAGTTCGCAGCCCAACGACAGCAGCAGTTCTCCATGCGCCACCGTTTCCACTCCTTCGGCAATCACCTTGCGCTGGAAAGCCGTAGCCAGGCCGATAACACCATTGACAATAGCCAGGTCATTCGGGTCATCGAGCATGTCGCGCACGAAGCTCTGGTCGATCTTCAGCAGTTCTGCCGGCAAGCGCTTGAGATAGGTCAGCGAGGAGTAGCCGGTACCGAAATCATCCAGTGCGAAACCCACGCCCAACGCACGGCAGGCGTGCATGACTTCCGAGACCTGCGCCATGTCTTCCAGCGCACTGGTTTCGAGGATTTCCAGTTCCAGCTGAGTGGGGGCGACGTCAGCATGAGCGGCAAGCAGCGCGGTGAGTCGCGCCACAAAATCATCATGCTGCAGATGATGCGCTGCGATGTTCACGCTGACCGGTATGTCCAGTCCAGCGGCATGCCATTCAGCCATCTGGGCCAGCGCTGTGTCGATCACCCATTCACCGAGTGCCACACTGATCGGCTGGTCCTCGATGATCGGCAGGAAAGTGGCCGGTGGTAACAGACCGCGTTCCGGGTGCTGCCAGCGAATCAGCGCTTCGGCACCGATCACCGCGCCGCTCTTCATGTTCACCTTGGGCTGGTAATACAGCAGAAATTCGCGCCGATCGAGAGCCTGGCGCATGTGTTGCAGACTCTCGTGCTGGGTCTGCACTGCCGCGTCCTGATCCACGTCGAACAAATGGTAGCGGTTCTTGCCCGCCTGCTTGGCCTGATACATGGCCTGGTCGGCATGGCGCATTAACTGGTCGGCATCGGCCCCATCCCGTGGATAAATGGTCACGCCGATGCTCGCACCAACTTGCAGTTCCGCCTCACCCATTTTCACCGGGGTGGCGGCGGCCTGTAACAGACGAACGAGTACTGGATCGCAATCCTGAGGCTGCTCCAGATCGACCAGCACGGCGACAAACTCATCGCCACCGATGCGCGCCAGGGTGTCGCCCTCACGCAAGGCAGCCTTCATGCGCTGCGCAAGCACAATCAGCAATTTGTCACCGACATCGTGGCCATAGCGATCATTCACCACCTTGAAACCATCCAGATCCAGATAGGCCACTGCCAGCGATTGCTTGCGCCGCTGGCAATAGACCATGGCCTGCCGCAAGCGATCGGCGAGTAGCACACGGTTGGGCGTGTTGGTCAATGCATCGTAATGGGCAATGTGCTCGAGCTGCTGCTGGTGTTCCTTGAGCAGCGAGATGTCGGCATTGGTGCCGACGATGCGCGTGGCGTTGCCGCTGGCATCGCGACTGACAACCATGCCACGCGAGAGGAACCATTTCCAGCTGCCATCCTTGCTGCGCAGACGCAGTTCGAAGGAGAGGTTCGTCGCGAGGCCCTCCTTCAATGCAAGCCACTTTGCCTGAGTCAGCGCCAGATCATCCGGGTGGAGGTGGCTCATCCATTCTTCCGGACTATTGGCAACTTCGTCATCGGCAAAGCCGAGAAGCGCCTTCCAGCGCGGCGAGTGCTTGACATCGTTGGTCTGTGGATTCCAGTCCCACACCGCGTCGCCAGCCCCCTCCAGGGCGAATTTCCAGAGTTCCTCGCTCTGCCGCAGCGTCTCCTCCATCTGTTTGCGTTCGGTGATGTCGATAGCTACGAGCTGGATAGCATAGATCTTGCCGGAAGCATCTGTGAGCGGCGCCAGCTGTGAAGCAAACCAGTAGGTCTTTTCCGGCATCGGAAGGGGATCTTCAAAGAGACCACCTCGGCCTTCGCGGATGATTTTTGCGTAGCGTTGCCGATACATCTCGGCGGTCCCCTCAGGCACCATATCGTACAAAGACCGGCCGATGAAATCGGCCGGCAGACCACCCAACATCCGGGCGTTGCTTTCGTTCATCATCAGGACAATGCCGTCGGTATCGTAGATGACGATTCTGGCATCGGTTTTTTCGAACAGTTGTCGATACTTGAGCTCGCTGTCGAGCAGCGCTTTCTCTGCCAGCTTGCGCTCGGTAATGTCTTCTCCCAAGCTGATGACGTATGCTTTTCCTTGAAGAATGATGCGGCGTCCGGTGAAATGATAAGGTGTCACTGTGCCTTGCTTGCTCAACAGCCCCGCCTCGGAGGTCGCATCTCCCTCCAGAAACGCTTGCTGTATTTTCCCTGCGACATCCACAACACTCTTGGCATCAATAAATTCAAGCGCCTGCATTCCCGCCATCTCTTCATCGGAATATCCAGTGACCAGCGGCACGCGCAGATTCCAGCGGACAGACTTCCCCTGGTCATCGAGCATATAAAACAGGCCTGGCAGACTGTTGATGATGTCATCAGAAAACTGCCTTTCGCGCCGCGATTCGTCTTCGGCAAACGCACGCTCCTTCATCAGCGATGCCAGGGAAAAACCCACCAGAGTCAACAGCACCATGAAGAACCAGAAGTTTTCCAGGTTCGCCTGGACCATGTCTCCGGCGAAATAGCCGGCGCCGAGCGCGACACCGCTGAGTGCCTGCACAGCCGTCATGCAAAGCACCAGCAGCACGCCATGGCGACCGAAACGTACGGCTGCCCAAGTAACGAAGAGGAACATCCAGTGGGTCTGTGCAATCAGACCGAGCGCTCCGGGAAACCAGCCAAGGAAGATGATCTGACCAAAGAAGAAATTCAGCAGCAGGAACAGCGATACTTCCAGAACGCGCTCGCGACTGAACCAGTCTCTCTGTGGGGCCTGCCGCCACACCAGGATCAGTGGCGTCACCAGCATGATGCCAAGCACATCACCCTGCCACCAATGCAACAGATTGATCAAGATTGTTTGCGATGTGAGAAGTCCCGCCAGCGATAAGGTTGTGGTTCCAACAACGGCACTCACGCAGCTGCTGGCAACACCCGCCAGTAGCAGCTTGAGGAAGCAGCGTGTATGCGTCAGTCCGGCATCGAAGTCGCCTTTGCGCGTCAGCAACCCGAGCGCAGCAAGCGCTTCCAGAGTATTACCAACCGCGATGAAAAACGAAACCGCCAGCGGATTGCCAGCCATCAGATTGCCAGCAAAGGCACCAACGAAAACGCCGGGCCAGTATTTTCTGCCACCAAGGATCAACGCCGCAAGCGCCAGGCCACTGGGTGGCCAGACTATCGACACGACCCCGTTGGCCGAATAAAAATCCAGCACGATTTTGGTGATGACGGCATAGGACAGCGCCAGAGCAGCCTGTCCAGCGAGATCAGACCAATGGAAGCGGGAGGAGGATCGCGTGATCATGGCTCAAATCAGAATAGAGGATACACAGAAGGCCTTCAACGATTATCCATGACAATTCAAGAATATTGTAATCGCAGTCGGCCCGAAAACTTTTAACTGGATGCGGCAACCATATTTATGGAAGACTTCGGGTCGATTTGTGGTCAATCCGGGAACGATGCAGAGCCATATCCTCTCGTATCCTTTGCACTCTACTGGAAGCCGGAGATCACCTTGAAAGCTCTATGAGAGCACGTCCGACAAGGTGTTGATATGGGATAATCCAGCATTCCACCTCTATCCGGGTGGCGTCACCCCGATTCACTGCGTCACCAAAACCCTGCCGCCCTGGCCATATTCCAGCGGCCGTGTCAGGTATTTATTTCCATTCAAGCACAGTACGCGATATTCAATATTCCTTAATACTCAATACCTCGGCAGGATCACCCCATGCAATCAGAAAACTTCATCATCGGCAAAGATGCCTCGCTCGAATTCTCGATCGACACCATGCAGAGCAAGCTGGCCGCCCTCGGCTTCCATATCGAGGAGCGTTCCTGGCTGAATCCGGTCGATGGCGTCTGGTCGGTGCATGTGCGCGAACGCGACTGTCCACTGATGTTCACCAACGGCAAAGGCGCCTCGAAGCAGGCGGCGCTGGCCAGTGCACTCGGCGAGTATTTCGAGCGGCTATCCTGCAATTATTTCTGGAATCACTATTATCTCGGCGAACAATATGCCAATGGAGGCGCCGGACGCAGCTTCGTGCATTATCCGCAAGAGCAGTGGTTTCAGCCTGGTGAAGATGGTGCCTGGCCGCAAGCCCTGCTGACGCCGGAATTGCACAAATTCTACAATCCCATGACCAGCATCCATGCCGACATGCTGGTCGACTTCAACTCGGGGGACGCCGCACGCGGCATTTGCGCAATTCCCTATGTGCGTCAGCGCGATGCGGCGGTCGTCCATTTCCCGGTCAACATCATCGGCAACCTTTATGTCAGCAACGGTATGTCGGCTGGCAATACACCGGCCGAAGCGCGCACCCAGGCACTATCGGAAATTTTTGAAAGACATATCAAATTCCGTATCATCAGTGAAGGCCTTTGCCTGCCCGATGTGCCGGAGGAAGTCATCAATCGTTATCCACGCATTGCCGCCGGCATCCGCGCGTTGCGCGCCGCCGGTTTCGGAATACTGGTTAAGGATGCTTCGCTCGGCGGCCGTTACCCGGTCATGAACGTGACCCTGTTGCATCCGCAGGATCAAGGTTGCTTCTCCAGCTTCGGCGCCCACCCGCGCTTCGAGATCGCACTGGAGCGCGCCCTCACGGAACTGCTGCAAGGCCGTGCGCTCGACGCGCTCGCCGGCTTTCCGGAACCCGGTTTTGATCTCGATGAAATCGCCAGTTCGCCGAATATCGAAATTCACTTCGTCGACTCCAGCGGCATCATCAGTTGGAACTTCCTCGGCACGCAGCCGGATTTCGAATTCCACGACTGGAACTTCGGCACCACCACCGCTGAAGACTACGCCTGGCTGGTTGACAGCATCCACACCAGCGGCTACGACATCTACATCGCCGACTTCAGCCATCTCGGCGTATATGCCTGTCGTATTCTGGTGCCCGGCATGTCGGAGATTTACCCGATCGACGAACTCGAATGGGAGAACAACAGCGTCGCCAACGAGATCCGCGAGCCCATCCTGCACCTGGCCGACCTTGACGACGATGAATGCACCAATCTGCTCGACACGCTCAATGAAAGCGGCATCGCCGACCAGCGTCTGGTCGCCGCCCTGATCGGCATCGCACCCGGCGAGGATGCATTCTGGTCAGATCTGCGCACCGGCGAACTAAAAACCCTGCTGGCGCTGGCCATTGGCAACAGAGAGGCCATTGCCGAAGGCTGCGAATGGATCCGTCATTTTGAACAAATCAATGCCACGCGCAGCCGCATCTATCGCTGCATCGAATGCCTGCTCAAGCTCGACGAACAGGACGACAAAGCGCGTTACAGCGCCGCCCTGCAAAACCTCTACGGTGAAGACACACTGCGCCAGGCGAATGCCCTGCTCGAAGGCAAGCAGCGCTTTTTTGGCCAGCCCTCGCTCGGCCTGAGTCTTGCCGGCTGCGACATGCACCAGCAACTGCTCACCGCTTACGGCAAGCTGCACAGGAATGCAGAGACCACATGAAAACCCCAAGCAGAATCGAACCGCTGGTGACCGACGGACTGGTCGACAGGGTTCTCCGACAACTCATGAGCGGCAAGGAAGCGATGGTCTATGTCGTCCAGTGCGGCGACGAAGTGCGCTGTGCCAAGGTCTACAAGGAAGCCAACAAGCGCAGCTTCCGTCAGGCCGTCGACTACACCGAAGGCCGCAAGACCAAGAACAGCCGCAAGGCCCGCGCGATGGAAAAAGGTTCACGCTACGGACGCCAGGAACAGGAAGCCGCCTGGCAGCACGCCGAGGTTGACGCGCTCTACCGTCTCGCGGCAGCCGGCGTGCGTGTGCCAACACCGTACAATTTTCACGAAGGTGTGCTGCTGATGGAACTGGTGGCCGATGAAAACGGCGAACCGGCACCGCGCCTCAATGACGTTGTAATGAGCGAAGAGATTGCCCGGCAATACCACGCGGCGCTGATCCGCCAGGTCGTTCTTATGCTTTGCGCTGGCATCGTGCACGGTGATCTCTCCGAATACAACGTGCTGGTCGACAGCGACGGGCCGGTGATCATTGACCTGCCGCAGGCCATCGATGCGGCAGCCAACAACAATGCCAGTCGCATGCTTGAGCGTGACGTCGACAACCTCGCGACCTACTTCGGTCAATTCGCTCCGGAGCTTCTTGATACTTACTACGGCAAGGAAATCTGGTCGCTTTATGAATCCGGCAAGCTGTATGCAGAGAGCCAACTCACCGGTGTTTTCAAGCAGGACGAAAAGCTCGCCGACCTCGACGAAGTTATGCAGGTTATCGACGCGGCACGTGAAGAAGAAGCCACACGGCTGGCGCGCATGGCGGCCGCCAACGCTCAAGACTAGTGACCGAAAGCGGGATAGTCGAATAGCTGTGAGACGGGCATTCGTCCCGGAGAAAATAATTACCTTTTGATACCGCGCTGCCGCCGCGCCTCAAACAAACAAATCCCGCTGGCCACCGAAACATTGAGGCTCTCGACGCTACCGAGCATTGGAATACGCGCCAGTTGATCGCAGTTCTCGCGCGTCAGACGGCGCAGGCCGTCGCCTTCGGCACCCAGTACCCAGGCGAGCGAACTGCGCTGATCGACGGCGTATAGATCGGTCTCTGCCTCGCCTGCCGCGCCGAGGGTCATGATGTCGCGCTCCTGTAATTCGCGCAGGGTGCGCGCCAGGTTGGTGACGGTGATGTAGGGCACGCTTTCGGCGGCACCACTCGCCACCTTGATGGCGGTCGCATTGAGGCCGCAGGCACGATCCTTCGGCGCGATTACGGCATGCGCACCGGCGGCGTCGGCGACACGCAGGCAGGCACCGAGATTGTGCGGGTCCTGAACGCCATCAAGCACCAGCAGCAGCGCCGGCTCATCCAGCGTATCGAGCACATCGTCAAGCTTGAGGACACGCTGAGTTCCGCTGACCTGTGCCACCACGCCCTGATGACGGGCATTTCCGCCAGCCATGCCATCTATGCGTGCAGCATCGGCCTGAATCAGACGCACGCTGTGCACCTCGGCCAGCTTCACCAGATCGCGGGCGCGGGCATCCTGACGCTGGCGGTCGATGAAGATTTCGCTGATATCGTCGGGACTGTGCCGCAACTTGGCGATGATGGCGTGAAAGCCATGAATGAAACGGCGCTCAGTCACGATGTTTCCCCTTCTTCTTGCCTGCCTTTTTGGTAGTGACAGCAGTATTTTTTTTGCCTGATGATTTCGGTTGGGTTGAGATGGTTTCAACCAGCTTGAAATCGATCTTGTTGGTTTCGAGATCGGCGCGCACTACTTTCACGCGCACCCGGTCGGCAAGGCGGAAGCGCCTGCCGGTACGCTCGCCGACCATCACATGGCCAGCTTCCTCGAAGTGGAAATAATCGGCGCCAAGTTCGGAAACATGCACCAGACCTTCGACGAAAACATCGTCGAGCGCCACAAAAATACCGAACGGCACCACCGACGAAATACTACCGACAAACTCTTCGCCGATACGATCCTGCATGTAGTAGCACTTGAGCCAGGCATCGACATCGCGCGTCGCATCGTCGGCACGCCGCTCGGTCATCGAGCAGTGCATGCCGATCGATTCCCAGCCACCCTCACCACCCGGCTGATATTTCTTGCGTTCCAGAGCTGCCTTGATGGCGCGATGAATCAGCAGATCCGGGTAGCGGCGAATCGGTGAGGTGAAGTGGGTGTAGGACTCGTAGGCCAGGCCGAAATGGCCGACATTGTCCGGGCTGTAGACGGCCTGGCGCAATGAACGCAGCATCACTGTCTGGAGCAGTTGCTTGTCAGGACGACCTTGCAGTTTTTCCAGCAATTGCGCGTAATCCTTGGCGGATGGCGAGTCGCCGCCGCCAATCTGCAAACCGAAGCCGCCGAGAAAGTCGCGCAGCTTGAGCAAACGTTCGGCTGTCGGACCTTCGTGCACGCGATACAACGCGGCATGGCCACGTTCCTTGAGAAAATTTGAAGCACACACGTTGGCAGCCAGCATACATTCCTCGATCACTTTGTGCGCCTCGTTGCGTGCATAGGCTTCGATACGCGCAATCTTGCCGTTGTCATCAAAGATCATTTGCGTCTCAAGCGTCTCG
Organism: Rhodocyclaceae bacterium; assembly: GCA_035426125.1. GTDB lineage: Bacteria > Pseudomonadota > Gammaproteobacteria > Burkholderiales > Rhodocyclaceae > Sterolibacterium. Next base: position 651 of record DAOLZE010000073.1, on the reverse strand, counting down.
AAATCAATGGCGCCACGCTTCAGGCGCGCTTTGGCCAGCACGCGATAGAGCGCATCGAGATTTTCAAGTTGCGGCAGCAGCGATTTGAGTTTCTTGCGTGTCGCCGCGTCCTGATCATAAAGGGCGGCGGCAACTTCGGTATAAGTGAGTCGCGCATGCGAAAACATCACCGCCGGATAGAAGCGATAGCGCGTAACCTCGCCACTCACGGAGATCGTCATGTCGCACACCATGCACAGACGCTCCACCTGCGGGTTGAGCGAGCACAGACCGTTGGAGAGTTTCTCCGGCAGCATTGGAATAACGCGACGCGGAAAATACACCGAGTTGCCACGATCATAGGCATCCTTGTCGAGCGCACCGCCCGCCTGCACATAGTGCGAGACATCGGCGATGGCGACAATTAATCGATAGCCGCCCTTGCCTTTTACATCCAGGCACTCGCAATACACGGCATCGTCAAAATCCCTGGCGGTTTCGCCGTCGATAGTCACCAGCGGCAGACCGGTAATGTCCTCGCGGCCCTTCCAGTCAGCCTTGCGAACACTATCCGGAAGTTTCTTTGCCTCGGCCAGCACCTCTTTTGAACTCGGTTAAAGCACGATCAGGCCCGATTCCTCGGCGATCGCCGCGATGCCGTCCACGCCGCCG
>DAOLZE010000072.1:0-10075 GCA_035426125.1 Rhodocyclaceae bacterium | reverse complement strand
AGCCGTACTTCGCCATGCGCACAAAGCCTCGAAACAGTCCCTCCCGTCCCTCGCCGCCGATGATGCAGGGAATCACCGTCGCCGACCCGGGCAATTGCTCGACAAAAACCTGCGCCGCCACCTTGGAGCGGCTATAAACGCCCTCTCCACCCATGGTGCTGTCGATCCCATACAGCGCCTGTCCGGTTTGCCGGTACATCATGCTTGATCCGACCTGGATGAAATGTGCCGGAGTATCACGGTAGCGTGCGCAAATATTCCTTGCGGAGTCGACGTTATTTCTCCGGAACCAAGATTCCCTGAAAAAAAATGGCAAGTCACTGCTCACATACTGAACTGCGGCGCAATTGACCACTACATCGACCTCCGGCAGCACGGCCGTAAACCCGGCATCAGCCAGGTCACCGCACAGATCGACGGCACCATGTTTATCTGTCGTCAAAACCTCATGCGCGTGTTCCCTGAACTGTCGAACACACTCTTTTCCCAGAAAACCGGCGGCGCCGGTGATCAATACCCGCATAAATCATCCCGCATCATTGTTGGAAGTGCCAGCTGCCAACGCCAGCAGGCTGTAGTGTAACCATTTTGCGCATACCGGTATCCTGCCAAATAAATTTCTCGTATGATGACTATGTACCCTGCCGCAGAAATCGACACCATGAAAATCTACACCACCGCTCCACTCGAAGATCCGCGCCGCGCCCGTACCCTGTACAGAGAGCTCGAAAACATCGGCTATGACGGTGGATTCTCCTTCGAGGCCAAACACGATCCGTTTCTGGCACTGGCGGTGGCCGCCGAGCACACCACCACACTGCGTCTCGGCACAGCCATCGCCATCGCCTTCGCACGCAATCCGATGAACCTCGCCAACCTCGGCTACGACATGCAGTCGATCAGCGGCGGCCGTTTCGTCCTCGGTCTCGGCTCGCAGGTCAAGCCGCACATCGAAAAACGCTTCAGCAGCATCTGGTCGCACCCGGCAGAACGTATGCGCGAAATCGTTCTGGCCATCAAGGCGATCTGGGACTGCTGGGAAGGCAAGGGGCCACTGGATTTTCAAGGAAAGTTCTACCAGCATACAATCATGATTCCAGCATTCAACCCCGGCCCGAATCCTTACGGGCCACCGCCGATATTTACTGGTGGCTTCGGCCCGCTGATGACCGCCAGCGCAGGCGAAGTAGCCGATGGCTTTATCGCCCATCCATTCAACACGCGCCGCACGCTGCTTGAGAAAACCCTACCGGCGCTGGAATCCGGCCTGGCAAAGTCGGGACGACAACGCAGCGATATCGAAGTGATGTGCGCTACCTTGGTCGTCACCGCCGATACTGCCGAAGAGATGGAGATCTCGAAACTTGCTGCCCGCAAGCAACTGGCCTTCTACGGTTCGACGCCGGCCTACCTGCCGACGCTGGCCTGCCATGGCTGGGAAGAGACGCACAAGGAACTGAATCGTCTGTCCAAGGCCGGTCGCTGGGATGACATGACCGGACTGATCAGCGACGACATCCTCAACGAAATCGCCGTCGTCGGCGAGCGCCACGAAATCGCCGGCAAACTGAAGAGCCGCCTCGCCGGTATCGCCGACAGCGTCAGCATTACCCACAACCGCTGTCCAGACCCGGCACACTGGGCGGATGTGGTGCGAGACTTCAAACGCACTCCATAAGCAAAGCATCGGCCCCTCCAGCATCATTGTATTTTTGCCAGGATACCGTCGGCATTCCCGTACAGGCGAAAATCCAGGTTTATTGCGCATGCCGATTACCGATAACCACTCCCCAGGAGTATTCCGATGACCCAAGCAAAGTTCCCTGAACTCGGCTTTTACGCCCTGCCCGGCCACACAAGATCACCCGCCGACATGCTCGACGAAGTACGTCATGCCGAAGCCCTCGGTATCGGCTCTGCGTGGATATCGGAGCGCTTCGATGTCAAGGAAATCGGCGTACTGGCCGGTGCGGCAGGTGCGGTGACCAAGGATATTTTTATCTGCACCGGCGCCACCAACATCAACACACGTCACCCCGCCGTCACTGCCAGCCTGGCAACCACCGCCAGCCGCCTGACCAATGGCCGCTTTGCCCTTGGCGTGGCACGCGGCATCGGCGTGCGCATGGACCTCTGGGGCCTGCCCAAGGTCACCAACCAGCAACTGCGTGATTTCGCCGGGATGATGCGCAGTCTATGGAAAGGCGAACGCGTCATGGGTTACGACGGGCCGCTGGGCAACTATCCCTATCTGCACATGGCCGACTGGGTCAACGAGGATATTCCGCTGATGTTCGGCGCGTATGGGCCGAAGAGCCTGGAATTTGCCGGCAGTGTCTTCGACGGCGTGTTTCTGTCGACCTTCTTTTCCGATACTGCCGTCGAGAAAGCTGTCGCACTGGTCAGGCGCGGCGCCGAGAAGGCCGGACGCGATCCGGCATCGGTCAAGGTGTGGACAGTTGTCGCGACGGTTTGCGAGCCCGACGAGGAAACCTGGCTGCGTTCCATCGTCGCGCGCATGGCCACCTACCTGCAAGCGCCGGATATCGCCGAAATGCTGCTGAAGATCAACGACTGGGATGTATCGGTGCTGGAGAAATTCCGCGCCAATGACACCGTCGCCAGCATGCGCGGCGGCATCGACAGCAGCGCGACCCTTGATCAATTGAGGGAGATTGAACCGTTGATCCCGAAGGAGTGGTATCCGGCCGCCGTCGGCAGTGCGGAAACCTGCGCGCAACGCTGGAGCGATCAGTTCAACGCCGGCGCCGATGGTGTAATCATTCACGCCAGCACGCCGAAACAGTTCGAGCCGGTGCTGCAAGCCTATGCAAAGATTCGCGATGAAAAGCGCTTTGCCGGACGCAGCAACCGGCCATGCTGATCGCCTAAGTTACCCTGCAACGACGATACGATTTGCTGGATGGAGTGCATTGAAAAATTTCGTCTCTGAGGTAACCCGTTGACACTGGAACCCCTTGAAAAAGCCACCGCTATGGGTGGCTTAATCTGTAGAAAATATTAGGCGTTTAGTTTTTGCCTATAAAGATAAATCCGTCAGACTGATCGCTAGTCAAGCCCATAACAAGTAGCGTTCGATTTGGCGCATCATAATAAGCAACTCCAGTTGCACTTGTTCCATGTATCACACAATTTCCTGTGAAATTTAACGAAACATTGAAGACATTCTTACCTGATGCACGTGGTGTTGCGTTCCCGGAAGTAGTGCATCCACCGTTTGTACCGCTCACTACCCCAAATGAACTTACTCCAATCGTAACCGTTTGCGACGACGAATACCCTGTCGCAGTACTTCCGGTGAAACTACCGGATGCTGAAGTAAGCGAGGCGGGTTGGTCATACGAAGAATCATAAGTTCCCGTAAAGGACGTCCCTTTGGATGTAGTGACACTGATATTACTTTTGTCAGCAAATGTTCCCGTGTAAGTGCTGGGTGTAACACTTTGGCTTGGAATGTAGAAATCGCTACCGGAACCACTCAGTGTCGTACCACTTGAATTTGTCATACCATGAAGCGCACCGTAGATACTCCCTCCTGACGAATACACCCCCCATGTGTCACCGTTCTCAAGTATGACAAGATTCACTTTGTAACCAGTTGAGGATGTTCCAGCCCAAAATCCTTCCGCTGTAGTAGTCGCTGCTGGCGCGCTCGGTGCTGGCGTGCTGTTACCACCACCTCCTCCGCTACAGCCAGTCAAAGAAACTGCAAGCAGAGCAAAAACTACAAGAGCCTTCTTCATTATTATTTACCTTTGATATCGGCATCAAGCGCTGCCGATTGCGCCTACATAGGTTCTGTTGTTGCCTGAATCTTCATATTGTGTGGCTATTTGAACGGCATGAATTATTGTCAGCAATCGGGCGAATACTTCTCTCTATTTGCCTATTATGTCACTTATAGTGCGTGCAACTATAGGGCGTCGCCTTATAAAGGTCAAGACCATATGCTGATAGCGTTGTCATCACAGATTCGACGCTATGAATTACGACCCTCTCCGGTTATTCGGACAGCATTTGATCGCGTTGCGCAAGGCGCATGGCTGGTCGCAGGAACGTTTGGCGTTGGAAAGCGGTCTCGCAAGGTCTTATGTAGGCGGAATCGAACGCGGTCAGCGCAATATTGCCCTTATCAATATTTGTGTGTTGGCAGATACTTTGGGAGTAACGCCAAGCGAGATGCTGGATTTTCTTCCTCGTAAATAGCAAGGGTGGGCAAAGCCCACGCGGTGCATCCCTCTCTCATTTGATCCGTGTGGGCTGCGCCCACCCTACGGCTACGGCCCTGCGGCCCCGCCACAAGCACTATGCTAAACTCGCCACATCCCTGAACTCCTCATCCAACAAGGCCTTCGCGATGTCCGGCAACACTCTCGGCACTCTGTTTTGCGTCACCTCTTTCGGCGAATCACACGGCCCGGCGATCGGCTGCGTGGTCGACGGCTGTCCGCCGGGACTGAAACTGTGCGAAGCCGACATCCAGATGGAACTCGACCGGCGCAAGCCGGGCACCTCACGTCATGTCACGCAGCGTCGCGAGCCAGACAGCGTGGAAATTCTCTCCGGCGTGTATCAGGGACAGACCACCGGTGCACCGATCGCCCTGCTGATCCGCAACGAAGATCAGCGCAGCAAGGACTACGACAGCATCAGCGCAACCTTCCGCCCCGGCCATGCCGACTATGTGTATTGGCAGAAATACGGCATTCGCGACCCGCGCGGTGGCGGGCGTTCCTCGGCGCGTGAAACAGCGGTGCGCGTCGCTGCCGGTGCCATCGCGAAAAAATGGCTGAACCAGCGCTATGGTGTCGTCATCAAGGGTTGCATGACGCAACTCGGTGCCATCGAAATTCCTGTCAATGACTGGTCGATCGTCAACGCCAATCCATTCTTTGCTGCCGACGCTGCCAGTGTGCCGCACCTCGAAGAAGCCTTGGACGCCCTGCGCAAGGCCGGCGACTCGGTCGGTGCGCAGATCACCGTGGTCGCCGAGCAGGTACCGGTTGGCTGGGGCGAACCAGTATACGGCCGCATCGACGCCGATATCGCCGCAGCGATGATGAGCATCAATGCCGTCAAGGGTGTCGAAATCGGCGCCGGTTTCAAGAGCATCGTGCAGAAAGGCAGCGAACACGGCGATGAAATGACGCCACAGGGCTTTCTCTCCAACAATGCCGGCGGCATTCTCGGCGGCATCACTACCGGCCAGGATATCGTCGTCAATATCGCCATCAAACCAACCTCAAGCATCCGCCTGCCGCGCCGCTCGATCGACCTGCATGGACAGGCGACGACGGTTGAGACGCACGGCCGACATGATCCCTGCGTCGGCATCCGTGCCACCCCGATTGCTGAGGCGATGCTGGCGCTGGTGCTGATCGATCATGCGCTGCGCCATCGCGCGCAGTGTGCCGACGTATCCTGCCCGATGCCGAAGGTTCCCGCCCACCCCTGAATTTATGTGGCACAGGCCGACATCGAAAAACTACACATTAAACAAAACCTCCTCCAAAAAAAAGGAAGCACCATGAGCACGCCTGAACACCACGACCTGCACCACGAATTCCCCGAGTTCAAGGATACGATTCATCAACTCAAGATGAACAACCATCATTTCACCCGCCTCTTCGACGAGTATCACAAAGTCAATCGCGAAGTTCTTAAACTGGAGGGGCAAGGCATTCCAGTGGCTGACGAAACCGCCGAAGAGCTCAAGAAACAGCGTCTCAAGCTGAAGGATGAGTTGTACACGCTGCTGGTAGCGCACAAGGCTTCGTGACCTCCGGCGGCTTGACGCCGCACGCCGATCACCCAGTTACCTTGTCGACTCCATACTGGCGCCTGTCGGCCTGGTATTTTTTCTACTTCGCTTTCATCGGCACCTTCTCGCCGTACTTCGGCGTGTATCTGCAATCGCTGGGGCTCTCCGCCTGGCGCATCAGCATCCTGTTGTCATTGATGCAGTTGATGCGCCTGCTCGCGCCGAATTTTTGGAGCTGGGTGACCGAGCGCACCGGCCGCAAGACGCCGGTAATTCGCCTGGCTTCAGCAGTGAGCATCGCGGGATTCATTGGTTTTTTCGTGACGCACGACTTCACCAGTCTATTTTTTTGCATGCTGCTCCTGGCATTTTTTTGGAGTGCCTCGCTGCCGCTGGTTGAAGCGCTAACCCTCGACCATTTGCGACAACATGCCGAGCGCTACGGCAGCGTCCGCCTGTGGGGTTCAGTCGGCTTCATCGCCGCAGTCATGGGGGTCGGCGCCATGCTCGACGCGCTACCGCTCGTCAGCCTGCTCTGGGCAACGCTGATTGTTCTCTGTGGCATCTTCATCTGCGCACTGATACTGCCTGAAGCGATGCACGAAGAATCCGCACAAACACCCTTTGTGTCGATGGGCCAGACACTGCGCCAACCACGCGTTGCCGCCCTGCTTGGCGCAAATTTCCTGATGTCCGCCGCACATGGACCGCTGTATGTGTTTTATTCGATCTACCTCGTCAATTACGGTTACACCAAGACGCTGGTTGGTGGACTCTGGTCGCTTGGGGTGGTCACGGAGATTCTGGTTTTTCTTTTAATGCCACGGCTGATGCGCCGTTTTTCGCTGCGCACGATTCTGCTTGTCAGCTTTGCCTGCGCCGTGCTGCGCTTTCCGATGATCGGCTGGGGGGTCGATTCAATCATCATTTTGACAATAGCGCAGTTGCTGCATGGTGCGACTTTCGGTGCCTGCCATGCGGCGACGGTTGCCGCCCTGCATCAGTGGTTCCCTGGTCGGCAGCAGGCGCGCGCCCAGGCGCTCTACGGCAGCATTGCCTTCGGTGCCGGCGGTCTGCTCGGTGGCCTGCTCGGCGGGCAGACCTGGGACAGCCTCGGCGCCGCATAGACCTACACAATCGCCGCAGCATTCGCCCTGGCTGGTCTGCTGCTGGTGTGGCACATGATCCATCCCGAGAACATCCGGCAGGTCAATCCCATCAACTAGCTTCAAGCCCAAAGATCAATTGCTGTGACCGCAAACTTTTCCAGGCGGCAAATTGACAGTTATTTGGCGAGTGTTAGCGGGACACCACAATTTTCTTCATTCTGCCCATGACGTGCATCTCGCAGGCCTTGCAGTCGAAATGCAGCGTCAGTCGCTCGTTGCCGTTGACCAGTGTCATCGGTTCGGCCTTGATGCCCTTGAGCTGCCAGTCCTTGGCTTCCCTGGGGCAAAGATTGAAGCTGTAGCGCAGGCAGTGCTTGGTGATCATGAGAGAGACTTCACCTGGCGTAGTATTGGCTTCATACGCATCGGCAATCAGCTCGACGCCGTGCTTTTTGTAGAAGCCGCGCGCGTGGGTATTGAAGACATTGCCGAGATAGGTCAGTGCCTGTTCCGGGTAGGCTACTGGCGGTTCAACTGGTGCGGCACGCGGCAGGCGCAGACGCTGGGCTTCACGCGCTGCAACAAGTGCGGTGATACCGTCGCGCCGCAAGGTATTAACCATTGAAGCGGGAACAAAGTACGGCGCGGCAATCGTGATCTGCGTGGCAACAAAATCGGTGTTGCCGAACTTGGCAAGATTCGCATGCAACATGGCCAGCGCTTTTTCGGCATCGCGTGCCAGCTCGATTGCGCCAACATGAGACACCGTGACAGATATTCCATCGATATCGATCATGGTCAGGTGCAAAGCATCCTCGCTGGCGCTCAGTGTGAGGCTGACACCGATGCGACGCTCGGCAGAATCTTTCTCCAGCGCACGTTCGAAAGCCTGGTCGCGATTACGATAAAGAGGGAGGCCGGGCTTGAGTCCCTCCGGCATTTCGTTGGGGAACAGGCGCAGGCCCTGCACGATGTTGATGCGCATGCCGGCAAGCTTGTTGGCACCCTTGTTGCCGGGTGGTTGATAACTCACACCGTCGCCATTGTGCAATGCCGTGTCACCGTCGATCTCGAACCAGTCAGCACCGATACGGGTGACGGTACCAATCGCCTCGCCAGAAAACTTTGGGGTTTCAAAGGCCCCGATGTCGGGCTTGCGCCCATTCACGAAGTAGTCGGTTGCGCTGCGGTTGAAAGATTTTTCTGGTTGCGGCGTGAACAGGTGGATGCTGCGTCCCGATGAAGCGGCGGCATACTGCGGCTGTTCGGTCATGATGGTATCGAGCAACTGGCGATAGTGTGCAGTGGCGTTCTTGACGAAGGCCATGTCCTTGTAGCGCCCTTCGATCTTGAAGGAGCAAATGCCTGCCGCAATCAACGCACGCAGATTGGCGCTCTGATCGTTGTCCTTCATCGACAGCAAATGTTTGTCATAGGCGACGATACGGCCCTGATGGTCTTCGAGCGTATAGGGCAAACGGCAAGCCTGCGAGCATTCGCCACGATTGGCACTGCGCCCGGTATGTGCATGGCTTATATTGCACTGGCCAGAGAACGCCACACACAGCGCACCATGGATAAAGAACTCCAGTGTGCAGCGCTCGGAGTCGGTGGACGCCCGGATACCGCGAATCTCGTCGAGTGTCAGCTCACGCGCCAGCACAATTTGCGAGAAACCAACATCCTGAAGAAAGCGCGCCTTCTCCGGTGTGCGAATATCGCATTGCGTACTGGCATGCAACTGCACGGGCGGCAGATCCATCTCAAGCAATCCCATATCCTGAATGATCAGTGCATCGACGCCGGCATCGAACAATTCCCAGCTCAGCTTGCGTGCGGTTTCGATTTCGCTGTCGTCGAGAATCGTGTTGAAGGCGACGAAGATTTTGGCGTGAAAGCGATGCGCATAGGCCGTCAGACGGGCGATGTCCGCCACCGCATTGCCAGCCCCGGCGCGCGCACCAAAGGCCGGGCCGCCAATATAGACGGCATCGGCACCATGCTTGATGGCTTCGATGCCAATTTCGGCATCACGCGCGGGGGCGAGCAATTCAAGCTGATGAGGGTGCATGGGGGAAATATGGAACCGGGACGGGAAGTGCGTCTGCGTATTTTATCGTTGTTCTACCAGCGACTACTGGCAGAGCGCGCCGTAGACGCGGATAATTGCGCATGATCAAAACTATCCCCCCCATTTCGCCGCCCAGCTTCTCGCCGCCTCCCTCGTCTGCGACAAACACTGCCAGCCGTTCTTTCAACGAACTGCCGCTGTCGCCCGGCATGCAGGCGACACTACAGCAGCTCAATTACCTGACAATGACCTCCATTCAGGCGGCGAGTCTGCCGATTGCGCTGGCCGGACACGATCTGATCGCACAGGCAAAAACAGGCAGCGGCAAGACGGCCGCCTTCGCGCTGCCTCTGCTCACCAATCTGAATCCGCGTCGCTTTGCGGTGCAGGCACTGGTACTGTGCCCGACGCGGGAACTTGCCGATCAGGTAGCGCAGGAAATTCGCCGTCTGGCACGCGGCGAAGGGCACATCAAGATTTTGACGCTGTGCGGCGGTACGACCATGCGCCCGCAGAGGAACAGCCTGGAGCACGGTGCACACATCGCCGTCGGCACGCCAGGGCGCATCATGGATCATCTGGAGCGCGGCAGCCTGAAGCTGGATGCACTGAACACTCTGGTACTCGACGAAGCCGATCGCATGCTCGACATGGGCTTCTTCGACGACATCGTGTTTGTCGCAAAACATTGCCCCGCTGAACGCCAGACCTTGCTGTTTTCCGCGACCTATCCAGAGGGCATTGCCAGGCTGGCACGCGACTTCCTGCGCAATCCACAGGAAGTGAAGTTGCTGGAAAAGCATGAGAGCAGCAAGATCCGCCAGCGTTTCTACGAGGTGAGCAAGGAAGATCGTCTGCAGGCGGTTGGCCTCCTGCTCAAGCACTACCGCCCGGTCAGCACACTGGCGTTCTGTAATACCAAGCAGCAATGCCGCGACTTGCAGAAGACGCTACAGGCACAGGGCATTCATGCGCTGACCCTGAATGGCGACATGGAACAACGCGAACGCGATCAGGTGCTGATCCAGTTCGCCAATCGCAGTTGCTCGGTGCTGGTGGCGACCGATGTGGCGGCGCGTGGCCTGGATATCCCGCAACTCGAAGCCGTCATCA
>DAOLZE010000071.1:0-10131 GCA_035426125.1 Rhodocyclaceae bacterium | reverse complement strand
CGCCGTGTTCTTCGATAATTTTCTTGACGATCGCCAGCCCCAGGCCGGTTCCCTTTGCTTTGGTTGTCACATAAGGCTCGAAAATTCGCGCCATCATGTCTTGCCGTATTCCCGTACCATTGTCGGCCACCACCAGTCTCACGCGGTTTGCCGCCGATGTCGTTTCGACAAGCAACCTCGGCGCTGCACTGCCTGCCATTGCGTCCAGCGCGTTCTGCACCAGGTTGTGAATCACCTGCCGAAGCAGGGCGGCGTCGGCGAAAACACCCGGCAAACTGTCAGCAAGATCGAGCTCCACCCCGGTAGCCATTGACTCATAGAGAACAAGGACTTCCCGGATCAGTTCGTTAAGGTCAACGTTTGCCGGCGTCAGGCGAGAACTGCGAGAGTAGAGGCTGAAGTCATCGACCATGCCCTTCAAGGCGCCCACCTGCGCCACAATCGTGCTGGTCGCCCGCAGCAACATCGCCTGGTCGTCTTTCGGCAACTTGCCCGACAGCTTTTGTTGCAGGCGTTCGGCCGAAAGCTGAATCGGCGTCAGCGGGTTTTTGATTTCGTGGGCGAGACGCCGAGCGACCTCGCCCCAGGCTGCATCGCGCTGGGCCTGAATCAGGCCAGTCACGTCGTCGAACGCCAGCACAAAGCCGGAATCTATCGATGCCGGCAACTTGGTTCCGCGCACCAGCAGCATCCGTTTACCCGCCGGGCCGTCATATTCAATTTGCCGCTCCCATGGCCTGTCGCGCTGTGTCGAAAGCTGCGCCACAATTTCCTCCACCATGGGCGCCGCCCGCGGCAATGCTGCCCCCCATTCTGGCAGCCGTATTCCCTTGAGAAGGGGCTGGGAAAAACCCAGCATGTCCTCGACGTTCTTGTTTAGCGTTTTGACGTAAAGGCGCTCATCAAGGGTCAGAACCGCCGAAGTCAGATTGCCGAGAATCGTTTCCAGGTAGGTCTTGCTATTTTCAAGCTCCTGCTGCTTGCGAGCCACGACGTCCGAGGCCTCTGCAAGCTGGCGCGTCATCGTATTGAACGATTGCGTCAACACACCAAACTCATCGCGGCTCCGCACCGGATTCAATTTGGTGAAATCCCCCTTTGCAATAGCCCTCGTCGATTCCGCCAGTGCTGACAGAGGCTCTGACAGTCGCTCTGAAAGCAGGAATGACAGCGAAATGGCGGAAAACAGCGTCAATACCATCGCCAACGTCAGGGTTAGTGCAAACAGCTGCTTCAAGCCCTGTCGCTGCAGTCCCAGTTGCTGATAGTCGCGGATTCCGGTTTCGACCAGCTGTGCGTCAGCGGCAAATCCCGCCGCGGCCGCTACGACTACCTGCAGGACAAATGGCGCTTCGATTTCCGTGCGCGATGTGACGGGCAGCACGGCGCGAAAATATAGCGCGCGATCCGAAAGCGACTCAGCGGCTCTGACCGGCGACTTCTGCAGAGCCTCCTTGATTTCCGAATTTGACGGTTTGTCGTTGAATAGTCGCGCGCGGCGACCGGAGAATGCGAGGAGTTTTCCATCGGCAGCAAACAAAGATAGCTCGTCGAAACCGTATTGGTCACGCACCTCCTTGAGGATGGACGGATCGGTATATGCGCTCTCGGAAAGGCGAATTGCGGCCTCGCGCCCCTTTCGCCCCAGCTCTGTAAGCGTGCCGTCAATGGCACTTTTGCCGAGATTGAGTGCGCCTTCGAGAGCCTTGTCCACTGGCACATCAAACCAGGAGTCAATCGAGCGATTCAGGAACTGCACTGAAATGGCGTAGACCAGGCCGCCCGGAATAATGGCCATAAGGGCAAACACCGCCATCAGCCGAAGCGCAAGTTTTGCCCCGAACACGCGCCCCTTTAGTTTCTTCCACAATGAAAAAATCTGGAAGCCGATCAATGCCAACAAGCCGGCCGTCAATGCAATGCCAACCCCGAACAACCATGGATATTGCTGACTGAAGAATGCATTGTTGCTGCTGGCGCGGAACAGCAACGCAATCAAGGCAAAGCCCAAGCTGACACAACCAAGGATGATGGCGCGAATCATGGTGTGAAATTCCAGCGATACCAGTCTGATGCCAGGCTCCACTCACGGGAAGCTATTACGTTCAGCTGGAACGGCTTTGGCAATTGCGACGTATCGAAACGAAATCGCAGCGCGGCCTCATACCTTTCGCCTGGTCGTAACTGCCCCTTCTCAGCAATCGTCCAGGACCTTACGCGAGAAAGAAGTCGTCGCACATCGTCGAACGATGCGACATTTTGGGTTACACCAGACGTAGCGACACGGTACTGGTCCGTAAGCGGAGCATAGGAGACCCTGCGGTCGCGGGTTGCCGTGGCGACGGCCTGGTCGACCCAGTACCAGCGGCCTCGCGTTAGCTGGAACTCGACAATGAAGTAGAGCGGGACGCCTTTACGCACCGCGTCCTGCATCGCAGACGTGAGCTGCAACTCGATGTCTGCATTGAGTTGATACCCCTCATCGGTTGAGTCTATCTTGGCGGCCTGGATTACGGCCACCTGGGACGCGGCGACGAGCGGAAACAAAAGCAGCAGCAAAATGGCAAGCCACCAAGCTTGCCGTCGGCATTGCCTATTCGGTTTTTTCCAGGAGCGCGTAATAGAAACCGTCGTGGGCATGGTTGGGGAGCAATTGGCAACCGGCCGGTGCCGGCTCGGCGGCACCGATGAGAGCCGGCACTAATGGATTCTGCGGTAGTGCCAACTGCCGCGCGTTCGGCGTTTTATGCAGGAATTGCTCGACGATGCTGCTATTTTCAACACCAAATACCGAGCAGGTTGCATATAGCAATCTACCACCATTGCCAAGGCAATTCCACAGCGTAGCCAACATGTGCGACTGCTGGATCGCAAATTTCGCCAAGTCTGTTTCGCGGCGAATCCATTTGATGTCTGGATGACGGCGGACAGCACCCGAGCCTGAGCACGGCAAGTCCAGCAGAATACGATCAAATGGTCTTTGATCCCACCACTCGCCACATTTTCCTGCGTCGCCGACTTCGAGTTTTGCTTTGAGTCCAAGTCGATCGAGGTTCAGTACAACGCGCGACAATCTAGCCGAGTCGATGTCCAGCGCAAGCAAATCCAGATCCGCCAGCTCGAGCAGATGGCTAGTTTTTCCACCCGGGGCCGCGCACGCATCAAGTACGCGCATTCCCGTTGCAACACCCAGCATCGCGGCCGCTTGCTGCGCGCCAAGGTCCTGAACCGAAACAAAGCCGTCGTTAAAGCCTGGCAACTCATGAACTGGCAACGGTTTTTCCAACAGCACCGCCTGGCCGGAATGATGCTTGGCTGAATGCCCTGCGCTCGCAAGTAGCTTTAAGTACTGTTCGACTGAAATACGTCGCTGATTTACTCGTAACCACATTGGCGGTCGATCCCTCGCAGACTCAAGTATCGACAGCCAGTGCGAAGGATATTCCTGCTTCATGCGCTGGATCCACCAGCGCGGAAAATCATATCGCGCCACCTCCGACTTGAAGCGTTCCCGTTTGAACTTTTCCGGCGAACGCAGAAAGTTGCGCAGTACCGCGTTGACAAGCGGCTTTGCACGCGCCAGCCCAGATGATTCGATAGCGGTTACCGCATGATCAACAATTGCGTACTGTGCAGCCTTGGAAAACTGGAGTTGTGATAACGCAACCAGCAACAGATGGCGGACCGGAGGATCGCTTACCGGTTGCATAAGCAATGTATCCAGCTGCGCAGACAACAGGCCGTAGTGCCTCAACGTGTCAAAGGTAATGGAATGAATTGCTGCGCGTTCGCCTGGGCTTAGTTCGCGCGTCGCGGCATGCGACTTGTCGAGCGCGCGATCAAGGTTTGCGCCCGCAAGCACGTTGCCGACAATGGCCGCCGCTATTGTTTGCACCGCGACCATGCCCGTCGGTGCAACCGTCTTCATGAAAACACCGCGCCGGGTGAAATTCTCTTTGCCCGCAGGTATTGTTCAATTGGAATTCGCTTGCCGCCCGGCCGCTGGACCGTTTCCACGCTTAGTTGGCCGTGACCACACTGAATGCGCAGCTCGTTGACGGATGCTGCAACGACCGTACCTGGCTCGACATTCCTTTGTTCATTGGCGATCACGCTTGCTTTCCAGATCTTGAGGCCCTCACTGTCGAGCCAGGACTCATTTCCAGGAAACGGATCAAATGCTCGCAACCGCCTTTCAATTACGTCTGCGGATTGTTTCCAGTCTATCCTGGCCTCCGCTTTGCTGACCTTCTTCGCGTAGGACACACCGGCGGACGACTGCGGAGATGGCGTCAAGCCGCCAAAATTCGCAAGGGCTTCAACAATGGCGTCGGCCCCCACCAATGCCAGCTTCTCAAACAGTGTCGTGCCGGTATCATCACGAAGGATCGCCAGCTGTTTCTGCAGCAGGATGTCTCCCGTATCCAGTCCCGCGTCCATTTTCATGATGGAAATACCGGTCATGGTGTCGCCCGCCTCTATGGCGCGCTGGATTGGCGCGGCGCCTCGCCAGCGCGGCAGGAGCGAGGCATGGATATTGATGCAACCGGCTCGGGGAATGTTCAGCACGGACAATGGCAGCAACATGCCGTAGGCGACAACGATCATCAGATCGGCATCCAGTTCGTGCAAGAGATCGTGTAGCGCCTGCTGCTTAAGCGAGTCGGGCTTTTCCACTCGCAGCGCTCGCCGTTTCGCCGCAAGCGCTACCGCGCTCTCAACCAGCCGCATGCCACGTCCAGCCTGCCTGTCTGGCTGTGTAAGCACCAGCTTCACCTCGTGGCCGGCGTGCACAAGCGCGTCCAGCGCGTGTGCTGCAAATTTTGGTGTTCCGGCAAATATCAGCTTCATGTTGAGTGCTATCCACAAACAAAAACGCCGGCCATATAGCCGGCGTTTCCGCGACTTATTAATGTTCGATCAGGCGCGGGCTGCTACACGTTGCCGCGGCTGCGCCAAATCGACTTCGCGTTCAAGTTCACGCTGCCGTTTAACCAGTTTGTTCTTGATCCGGTTTGACTTGAGCGGAGACAGGTACTCAACAAAAACCCTGCCGTCAAGGTGATCGATTTCGTGTTGGATGCATACCGCCAGCATGCCCGAAGCGTTGATGGTAAATCTCTGTCCATCACGATCAAGCGCGGTGACCATCACCGTTTCTGCCCGCTCGACCTTGTCATAAAATCCCGGGACTGACAAACAACCCTCTTCGTTAACGGCGGCGCCTTCCTTCTTGATGATTTCCGGGTTGATAAAGACCCGCAATTGGTTCTTTTCCTCCGAAACGTCTATCACCATCAATCGCTTCAATTCGCCTACTTGCGTCGCTGCGAGACCAATTCCTGGTGCGGCATACATCGTTTCAGCCATATCATCGACCAACTTCTTGATCTTGTTGTCAATTAACTTGACGGGCTCAGCCGAGCGCGCGAGGAAGGGATCGGGATAGGTCAGTACGTCCAGAATAGCCATATTTGCTTGCGAATTGAATAAATTAGGTGCAGAATCTTCAGAGACAACTTTAAGTTTGGGGCGCCTTACTGACCTTCAAGTCTAGTGCAAAGCGCCCCTTCTGGCAAATGCGGATGGCCGCAAAACTTCTGCGAAGCCATCAAAAACTTATTAACAGTGGGATCCGCCATGAAGAAAAGCAAGCTTACACTTCTCTTTGTCTTCACGATTGCTGGATTTGTTCCGCAGATTGTGTTTGGACAGGCGACACCGGACGCAAAAGTCGAAACCGGATCCAAGTCCGCGACCCGGAAAGCCGGCAGCTCCTCACCGATAGCCTTGGCAGACAATGCACCCGGAACCTATACGGTAGTAAAAGGCGACACGCTTTGGGATATTTCGGGGCGTTTTTTGAAGGAGCCGTGGCGTTGGCCGGAAATTTGGAACATGAACCGGGACCAGATCAAGAATCCGCACTGGATCTATCCTGGCGACGTCATAAAGTTAACCTTTGATTCAGACGGCCGCCCCATGCTTTCCCTCGGAGGGGGCGCAGATGGCGCAGGATCGGCTGGGGGCACCGTAAGGCTATCTCCGCAGGTACGCGTTGACAGTCTGGCGTTGGCCATTCCATCGATCCCGTCGAGGGCAATCAGCCCGTTCCTGTCGCTTCCCCTCGTTGTCGAGGAGGGTGCGTTGGTAAATGCGCCCAAGATAGTTGCTACGGAGGACAGTCGCGTAATTATCGGCGCAGGCAACACTGCGTATGCGGTAGGACTAAATCCGAAACTCGGCATCAAATGGCAGGTTTATCGGCCGGGTCGCGAGCTGGTTGATCCGGTATCCAAGGAGGTCCTGGGGTATGAAGCAAACTATCTCGGGGATTCTCGCGTAAGCCGCTTCGGCGATAGTTCGACCCTAGAAATTGTCCGCTCTACACAGGAAATAAATCGGGGCGATAGGCTGACCCCAACGGTCGAGTCGACATTGCCCTCCTATAGCCCACGGTCACCGGAGAAGGCGATAAAAGGCTCGGTGGTTTCGGTAGTCGGCAGCGTCGACGAGGGGGCGCAGTATTCAATCATTGCATTGAGCCTTGGAAAACGTGAAGGAATTGAAGTGGGCCACGTGCTTGCCACCTTGCAAAGGGGTGAAGTCGTAAGCACACAAGACGCAAATGGCAGCAGTTCGGGACTCAAGTCGCTGTTTCCCTCGTCGTGGAACGAAGCCTTTAATCAAAAGCCCGAGGAAGGTGCCGTTAGCAGCGAGGTCAAATTGCCCGATGAGCGCAACGGACTGGTGTTTGTCTTTCGCGTATTTGAAAAGGTCTCGTACGGCCTTGTCATGTCGAGCCGTCGCCCGCTAAAAGTTGGCGACATTGTGCAGACGCCTTAGCAGTTAGCCGCCGCAAGAGCCTTTCCATGCCTCTGCCACTCCAGGGCGCCGAGCCTGAGGCTTGGCTATCTCTGGATTTGACTGAAGGACTTGGCGCTGACGGTCTGCGGCGACTGCTGACTGCGTTCGGGTCACCTGGGGCGATCCTTACTCAATCGGCTTCCTCGCTGGCGACGATTGTCGGCCAGACCAAAGCGAGAGCTATCATTGCTGGTCCGTCAGCAGATCGACTAGCCGCGTCACTTGTATGGTTGCAAGATGAGAACAACCATCTGCTGACGCTCGCGGACGAGGATTATCCGAAGCGCTTGCTGGAAATCCCGGACCCACCGGCTGTTCTTTACCTGAAAGGGCGTCGGTCGTTGCTGGCAAGCGCCGACCACTCCGGATTTGCAATTGTCGGCAGCCGAAATGCAACGCCGGGCGGACTGCTAAATGCAGAGAACTTTGCCCACGTCTTGTCGGATGCCGGGCTGACTATTGTTTCCGGTATGGCGCTTGGCGTTGATTCGGCTGCACATCGCGGCGGCATGCTTGGTATCGGATCGACCATCGCCGTTGTCGGCACGGGTCTTGACCTTGTATATCCGGCCAGAAACCGGGCGCTTGCACGCGAATTGGCCGATCGGGCGCTGATTGTGTCGGAGTTTTCGCTTGGAACGCCGGCCATGTCGCAGAACTTTCCTCGGCGAAATCGAATTATCAGCGGCTTGTCCTGTGGCGTTCTGGTGGTCGAGGCCGCAATCGCCTCTGGCTCATTGATTACTGCGCGGCAGGCCGCAGAGCAGGGGCGCGAAGTATTCGCGATCCCGGGTTCAATCCACTCGCCCTTCTCGAAGGGCTGTCACCAACTCATCAAGCAGGGCGCAAAGCTCGTCGATGACGCCGCGGATATACTGCAGGAGTTGGATTTTGCTGTGCCCGTTGGTCAGCCGCAATTGACGATGCAGTTGCATGACCCTGTACTTGCGGCGCTCGGCTTCGACGCGGCGTCGGTGGATTTACTGGTTGAACGCTTGGCGCTGCCAGCTGACAAAGTGATGGCAAGGTTGACTGAACTTGAATTAAATGGGGATATTGCTTCAATTCCTGGCGGAAAGTATCAGCGACTGAAGTAGTTATCGCCCGATTTGCGGCGCGCAATTCCTGGTTGGCGGCGCGACCCACTCCATACCGCCGTTTGCCGCCGCCCGTCAAATGCAGACTTGCAGTATTGTGCAAAGCCTGCTTATCATTTGACCCCTTTCGCCTTTTTAGCGGCGACGATTTGTCCTTTTATATAGAGCCATTTGACTTATGGGTAAGTCCCTCATCATTGCCGAGAAGCCGTCTGTTGCGAACGATATCGCGAAGGCGCTTGGCGGTTTCACCAAACAAAAGGACTTTTTCGAAAGCGATGAGTTCGTTCTTTCCTCGGCCGTCGGGCATTTGGTTGAAATTGGCATGCCAGAGGAAGAAGAGGTCAAGCGCGGAAAGTGGACGTTTGCACACCTCCCGGCGATTCCATCTCATTTCGAATTGAAGCCAATCGAAAAATCGGAAGATCGGCTAAGGGTGCTGCAGAAACTGCTCAAGCGCAAGGACGTCGACCTGTTGATCAATGCTTGCGACGCCGGCCGCGAGGGTGAATTGATTTTTCGCTACATCGTGCAATATGCAAAGGCAAAGCAGCCCATCAAGCGTCTATGGCTGCAGTCCATGACTCAGAATGCAATTCGCGATGGATTCAAGAAGCTTGAGTCCGGCGAATCGTACGTACCCTTGGCCGATGCGGCTGTTTGCCGCTCAGAGTCGGATTGGCTGGTGGGAATCAACGGTACCCGCGCGATGACCGCGTTCAACTCCAAGTCCGGCGGCTTTCAATTGACTACCGTCGGTCGTGTACAAACACCAACGCTTGCGATTTTGGTCGAGCGTGAAGAAAAGATCAAAGCCTTCAAGGCGCGCAACTATTGGGAAGTCCACGCAACCTTCGCCGCGGCTGCCGGCGAATATCCGGGTCGCTGGTTTGATGAGGCCTTCAAGAAGTCAGATGACGACGAAGCTTTTCGCGCGGAGCGGTTGTGGGATGAGTCAAAGGCGCTGGAGATCGTTACAAAGTGCCTTGGCAAGAGTGGCGTCGCGGAGGAGGAAGCTAAGCCAACCACACAGTCGTCCCCGCTTTTGTTTGACCTTACTTCGTTGCAGCGTGAAGCAAACTCCCGCTTTGGTTTCTCGGCAAAGACCACCCTCGGCCTCGCGCAGGCGCTTTATGAGAAACACAAGGTATTGACGTATCCGCGTACTGATGCGCGCGCGTTGCCAGAAGACTATCTAGGCACCGTCGTTGACACGATGACCATGTTGAAAGAGGGCGAATATAACGTTTTCGCCAAGCGCATTCTTGATGAAAAGTGGGTTAAACCAAATAAGCGGATATTCGACAACACCAAGATCTCGGACCACTTTGCAATAATTCCAACATTGCAGGCACCCAAGTCGCTTAACGAGATTGAAGCCAAACTCTATGACTTCGTCGTCAAACGATTTCTGGCGGTTTTTTATCCGAGCGCAGAGTTTCTTCAGACAACACGTGTGACGCGAGTTGAGGGCGAGGCCTTCAAATCAGAAGGCAAGGTTCTGGTATCTCCGGGCTGGTTGGCCGTATACGGTCGCGAAATTGACGATGAAAGCAATACGCTGGCTGCGATCAAGCCTAAAGAGACCGTCAAGGGCTTGGATGTCCGGGCAGTTGGCCTGCAAACCAAGCCGCCTGCGCGCCTGACAGAGGCCACGCTATTGTCGGCAATGGAAGGCGCTGGAAAGCTGATAGATGATGAAGATCTGCGCGCCGCAATGAAAGAAAAGGGCTTGGGAACACCCGCAACGAGAGCCTCAATTATTGAAGGTTTGATTTACGAAAAATATGTCCTTCGGGAAGGCCGAGAACTCATACCGACCGCAAAAGCCGGGTCGCTGATGATAGCTTTGCACGGGCTGGGTATTCCGGAACTTTATTCGCCGGAGCTGACGGCGGAGTGGGAGCAGAAACTTTCTCTGATGCAGCGCGGCAAGCTTTCGCGGCAAAAGTTCATGGCTGAGATCGTACAAATGACTGAGCACATTGTTGGCCAGGCCAAGAATTTTGAGCATGACACCATCCCGGGTGACTTTGGCGCGATAGCCGCTCCTTGTCCAAAATGCGGCGGTGAAGTCCATGAAAACTACAAGAAGTTCCAGTGTCAGGCTTGTGATTTTGCGTTCTGGAAGATTCTAGCCGGCCGCCAGCTTGAGACCGATGAAGCG
>DAOLZE010000070.1:0-10208 GCA_035426125.1 Rhodocyclaceae bacterium | reverse complement strand
CCATTCTGATCGGCAGGCCGGATGTGGTCGCGCAGAGAATCACCAGATTCGGCTTGCGCCTCAAGGCGGGTGAAAATTTCGAACTGGTCAACCCGGATGCTGATCCGCGCCATCTCGATTTCTCCGCCACTTATCACAAGATCATGGAGCGCAAGGGTGTCAGCATCGAATACGCCAAGCGCGAAGCGCGCCGTCGCACCACACTGATCGGCGCACTACTGGTCAAGAAGGGCTATGCCGAAGGCATGGTTTGCGGCACCTATGGCAGCCATTCTCAACATCTTTACTATGTCTCTAACGTCATTGGCCTGCAGCCCGGCGTGGAGAACTTTTATGCCGTGAACATGCTGATCCTGCCAAAGCGCACCTTGTTCATCGGTGATACCTATGTGAATTACGATCCGACAGCGGAGCAACTTGCCGAGATGACCGTACTCGCTGCCGATGTTGTGAGTCGCTTCGGTCTGACGCCAAAAATCGCACTGTTGTCGCATTCGAGCTTTGGCACCGAGGACACGCCAACTTCAGTCAAGATGCGCCGCACTCTGGAAATTCTGCACAAACGCGCTCCACAACTTGCAGTCGAAGGCGAGATGCATGGCGATGCTGCACTTTCCGAGGAAATTCGCGCCCAGGTATTTCCAAATTCGCGCTTCAAGGGCCATGCAAATCTTCTCGTTATGCCGACGCTGGATGCCGCAAACATCGCCTTCAGTCTGCTGAAGACCGCCGCCGGCGACGGACTAACGCTCGGCCCCCTGCTACTCGGTGCGGACCGCCCCGTACATATTCTGACGCCAACCGCAACTGTGCGACGTATCGTGAATGTGACAGCACTGCTCTCCGTCGAGGCCGCCAATCATCATACCAGGAGCCCTGCCTGATGCCGGACAGTAGCAAAACTGCACTGATCCTGACGGGCGGTGGAGCACGCGCCGCATATCAGGTCGGCGTACTTTCGGCGATCCGGGACATGCTGCCGGATGCGAAGACAAATCCTTTTCCAATTATCTGCGGCAGTTCGGCTGGCGCAATCAATGCCGCATCGCTGGCAACCATGTCCGAGGATTTCGATTTTGCAGTGACGCGGCTGATTGAAATATGGGACAACATTCACGCCAGTGATGTCTACCGCACGGATGTAATTGGTGTGGCAAAAACCGGATTGCGCTGGCTCGGCATGCTGACGGGAGGGCTACTGGTCAAAACTTCGCCGCACTCGCTGCTTGATAATTCGCCGCTTCGTGCATTCCTCGCCAGCCACCTTGATTTCAAGCGCATCGATTCGGCCATTACGAGCCGCGCATTGCATTCCATCAGCATCACCTGTTCCGGATACGGATCCGGGCAGAGCGTCAGTTTTTTTCAGGGGCGCGCGGATCTCGAACCCTGGCAACGCTCGCAACGATTGGGCGCGCACGTCAAACTGACAGTCGATCATCTAATGGCGTCGAGCGCGATTCCTTTCCTGTTTCCTGCGGTCAAGATCCATCGGGAATACTTTGGCGATGGTTCGATGCGTCAGTCCGCGCCGATCTCGCCGGCGATACATCTTGGCGCCGACAAGATTTTGATCATCGGTGCCGGACAGCGGAATACAGGCGAAAACTACCGCGTACCAGGTGAACGTTATCCATCGCTGGCGCAGATTGCCGGCCATGCCCTGTCCAGCATATTTCTCGACAGCCTGTCGGTCGATATCGAACGCATGACACGCATCAATCGCACCGTTAACCTGATTCCAGAGGAAACCCGCGAAGAGAATGGTGTGACATTGAGACCGATTGACGTACTGGTTATTTCACCGTCGCAACGCCTCGATCACCTCGCCGCACGCCATGTGCACAGCCTGCCCTGGTCGGTGCGTGCGTTACTGGGAAATATCGGCGCTCTGAACAAGCGCGGTGGCGCACTGGCCAGTTATCTGCTGTTCGAGTCATCCTATACCAAGGCCTTGATCGATCTTGGCTACCGGGACACTCAGGAAAGACGCACCGAAATTCTGAAATTTCTCGAAATTTCAGACCCGGCCACCGATGCCACTGCTTGATTCTTCGCTGGAAATGGCATTGTTTGACAAGCATGTTGTCAGAACTGCATCTGTTACACTGGCATCCCGAGTTGTTTTCAGCTAAAAAGAACCACGATGTGTAATGTTCAGACAGAACTTCAGACAGAACAACAGAACATGGAAAAATGAAATGCGTAGAATGACGACCTTGATGACTACATTGCTCAGCCTGTGCATCGGCATTGGCATTGGCGTTGCACCCTGCGTTGCCGAAGCAGCGCCGGCAAACAAGGTGCACAAGACGCACAAAATGCACAAGGTCATTGCGGCCAGTAAACACAAACAACACAAACTGGCCGCCAGGAAGCATGCGGACCTGGCGCAGGATTCATCGGAACTCAAGCTGCAATCGGCTGCCGCACTGGTGCTCGACCAGTCGACAGGCACCGTGCTCTTCGAAAAGAATGCCGGTGCCGTGTTGCCGATCGCTTCGATTTCCAAGCTGATGACTGCCATGGTGGTACTCGACGCCAAACCAAATCTGGAAGAAACCCTGGCGATCGAGGAAGCCGATGTCGATATGCTGAAAGGTACACATTCGAGACTTCGTGTAGGGACGCGGCTAAACCGCGAAGGCATGCTGCGTCTGGCGTTGATGTCCTCGGAGAATCGCGCGGCCTCTGCACTGGCGCGTAACTATCCGGGTGGAAGACAGGCTTTCATTACTGCGATGAATCAGAAGGCTCAGTCACTGGGTCTGCAGGACACACGGTTCTCCGACCCCACCGGCCTGACCGCAGCGAACGTATCCAGTGCAAACGATTTGGTCAAAATGGTAGGTGCCGCACAGCAATACCCCCTGATTCGCGAGTTCACCACCACCTCAGAATACGATGTGGCCCTGAGTGGCCGCCCGCAGACCTTCCGCAACACCAACAGCCTGGTGAGAAACGGTTCCTGGGATATCGGTCTGTCGAAAACTGGTTTCATCAACGAGGCCGGCCGCTGCCTGGTGATGCAGGCCTGGCTGAACAACAAACCGACGATCATTGTATTGCTCGATTCTCTGGGCAAGATGACGCGTATTGGCGACGCCAACCGCATCAAGCAGTGGGTCGAGAACTCATCGTTTGCAGCGATAACGCGCCCGGCAGCAGCCAGCTGACCCCCTCCAGAACCTGAAATCCAGCCATGCCGGATGCGCCTGACAGGCCATCCGGCATTTCATTTGCAGGGAGGTGGGCGGAGTTTATCTTCTATCTTTCCGGCTTGACATAACCGATAGCGGCAGAGATTTCATCGGCAGTCTGACGGACGGTTTTTGCCCACTCCGGATTGTGTCGGTCGGCGGGGGCCGAGACCGACAGGCCTGCCACCAGATCGCCGGAATCATCGCGGATCGGCGCGGCGATGCAGCGCAAACCCTGTTCGATTTCCTCGTTATCGAAAGCGACACCGTGACGTCGTACACGATCCAGCTCGCGCTCCAACGCTGGCAAGGTTGTTAATGATGTCGGCGTGAGACCGGGCAGACCGGTGCGTCTGGCATACTCGCGGACTTTCTGCAGGCCGTCCTCAAGCAGGAACAGCTTGCCGACAGCCGTGGCATGCAGTGGCGCACGTGCGCCGACGAGGTGCACAACACGCACCGAGGAGCGGCCACTCGATGTCCGTTCGACATAGACGATTTCATCACCCTGGCGCACGCCAAGATTGATGCTTTCGCCGATTTCGCGGTGCAGACGCTGCATCAGCGGCATTGCCGAATCACGTATATTGATGCGTGACTTGACCAGATTGCCGAGTTCGAGCAGACGGATACCGAGTTGATAGGTGCCGGGATCGACACGCTCGACGAAGCCGCTGGCAGTCATGGTGCCGAGAATACGGTGGGCAGTGGAGGGATGCAGGCCGGTTTCCAGCGCCAGTTGCTTGAGGCTGACCGGGTCGTGATAATACGACAACACATCGAGAAGCTTCATCATGCGCTCGATGACCTGGATCGGGTTCTTGATTTCGGGTTTTGGCGGGTGAGACATAGCCTGACTTTCGTGTGGCGCAGTTTAGAGCACTATAGCAAACATGGTTCACGGCCTATCCATTCAGGGGATCATTAATGAAGTATGTTGATAACGGTATCCCACACGCTTCCACGGCAACATATTTTCGCCGTTTTCTTTTCGGGATGATCCTCGCTGCCATTTACCTGCTTGGCAGTTATGCATCGCTGAAAACCAACGTTACCTGGGATACCGAACAGGAACAACGAGACCTGGTTATCAATGTAAAGGCGGTTAAAGGTCTGCTAAAGGGGGATCTCACCGACTATCAGACGTTGCTGGCTTACAGCGACAAATATTACGGGATGGGCTTCGATGCACCCGCATCGGTGATCCAGACGCTTGCCTACAAATCGGTTGCCAAATATTTTGGCGCCGATAATGCGACAGCCTATCTGACAACAAAGCAATGGATTACTTTTACCTTATTTTTTGTTTCTGCTGTCCTGTTTTTTCTGCTGTCAAGGCGCGTCACAGAAGATGAATTATTTTCGATGCTTGCAACCTTAGGCTATCTACTCTGGCCTTACATACTTGGGCAGTCATTCCTTAATGTCAAGGATATCCCCTTTCTTTTCGGCTGGTT
The DNA here is from genome assembly GCA_035426125.1 of Rhodocyclaceae bacterium. Classification (GTDB taxonomy): domain Bacteria; phylum Pseudomonadota; class Gammaproteobacteria; order Burkholderiales; family Rhodocyclaceae; genus Sterolibacterium. The sequence continues at coordinate 5,551 of DAOLZE010000070.1, read as the reverse complement.
CCTGGGTTTATATCTCTCCTCCTTGATGGCTGAAAAATATTGCCGCACGCAACGCATAACACGAACCTCAGTATGTATATTGGCGATCATTACCGGTTGGTCGATGTCCATTCGCATGCCCGGTGGTTTGGCGCTGATTCAATACTGCTTCGTTTTTATTTCCGCCTGGTGGTTCGTCCCGCAGCATGCCCCAAATGAAATACGCATGTTCGGCAAGCATCTGCTGCTATTCCTGCTAGTCACAACAATAGCTGTCTTTTTGTCATCTCCCGTATTCTGGTTAGGGCCGCAGCGGATTTTCGATGCGATCGAATACATGAGACATCATCCGCTCGCACTCCTGGGCCATTGCACCCTAACACTTGGCGAATGCATGTTTGCTGCGGCCTTGCCAGCCACATATCTGCCTGCATGGTTATCCATAAAGCTGCCGCTCATCGTCATTGCTGGATACCTGGCACTACCATTCAGCTTTCGAAAATATTCAAAAAATATTTCCTCCGCATGCATTCTCAAACCGGCCATATATACGTCAATCACCATCACGGTACTTCTATGGGCCACTGGAGCGATGCTGTACAACGAAATTCGTCACATTCTATTTTTGATGCCACTATTCTTCTTTGCAGGAATCCATTCATTATATTTTCTATCAAAAAAATTGGCGACGGCATTATTGATTATCACCATCGGTCTATTTTCATTAGACAACGTCCTTGCCTATCCATACCAATACATCTGGTTTAATGAGATCGCCCGACAATTCCAGGTTGAAAATTATTTTGAGACTGACTACTGGGGCTCATCCGGGCGAAGCCTTGCCAAAAAGTTTCTGGCATCATCTGCCGATAAACCATTCAATTGCGCCTATATCGACGGGGATCTTACCGGTCGGCTTTTTCTCCATTGGGAATCGATCGGCTGCGTCCACGATGAGTTCCCCGGGCCCGAAACCCAAAGGCCTTACTTTATTGTTGGATACACAAGGACTGGCGTACGCCAATACCCTGCAAACTGCACAGAACTTGAGCGTGAGCACCTGAAGTTGCTCGGTGGAAAAGATATTGTGCTTGGTCGTATTGTCTATTGCAGGTAAGCAGGTAATATCCGATCTGAATGGAAAAATACTATGATTAGAACTCAGGGCAGTCGTGCTTCCATCGTTGCCAGCTCGACTAAAGTGGCCAAGCTTCCTATTTTGGGCAGGTATAACAGATGAATACCACTCCTTCCACAAAACCCATTAGATTGATGACCCGTTTCCGGCATTCACTTGCCGCACGCTTCAGCTTGCAAGAAGACAAGGCACATGACGACCTGATTGATGAAAGCTTGCGTAACGGTGTCGAATTGAGAGGCGCAACGCCATGGGTTTTGATATTTGCAATTTTCATTGCCTCTGTCGGCCTCAATGTCAACTCGACAGCCGTAATCATCGGAGCCATGTTGGTGTCGCCCTTGATGGGTCCGATCATGGGTATCGGGTATGGCATAGGCATTTATGACTTTCCTCTGATCAGGAAGTCCTTGCTGAATCTTGGTATCGCCACCTTGATCAGCCTGCTCACCTCTACGCTTTATTTCTTACTAACGCCTTTGAGTGAAGCACAGTCGGAGCTTCTGGCACGCACCACACCAACGATCTGGGATGTCCTGATTGCACTGTTCGGCGGCCTGGCCGGCATTGTCGGCGCCACCCGCAAGGAGAAATCCAACGTCATCCCAGGCGTGGCAATCGCCACCGCATTGATGCCGCCTCTGTGCACGGCAGGTTATGGTCTGGCCAATGCAAACTGGTCTTTTTTCTTTGGTGCGTTCTATTTGTTCTCGATCAATTGCGTCTTTATCGCTTTTGGGACCGTCATCGTAATCGAACTTCTTAAATTGCCCCACAAGAAGTTTATCGACCCGCATATCGAGAGCCGTGTCAAACAATGGCTTTTCGCAATCGTGATACTGACGACTTTACCCAGCATTTACCTTGCCTACAACCTTGTTCAAAACGAAATTTTCAACAACAAAGCACGCCAATTTATCGCCAGGGAATTTCACTTCGAGAATACGCATGTGATGGGAACAAGGATTACCTCCGCAGCAAAACGGATAGAGGTCACATTGATAGGTGAGCCCATTAGTCAAACTACTTTACATACAATCGAAAGTCGCCTTGGCGAAGGGGGATTGGCTGGAGCATCGGTGATTATCCATCAGACAGAGAACAACCGGATTGATGTCACTTCACTCAAAGCCGGGATCGTCAGCGATCTCTACCGCGATAGTCAGTACACTCTGAATGAGCGGGAACAGGAGATTCGGCAGTTGCAACAGGAGCTGGCCAACAGTGCCTCCTGGAGATCTACCGCCGCTGATATCGCACAAGAACTGAAGGCACAGTTCCCGGGTTTTAGAGAAATTTTGATTGGCGAAGGAATCGAGCCGGCAGATGACCGTAAGCTGGCGAATCGGCAGGTGGCGCTGCTCAGTGCGAAGTCCTCGGAACCACTGGGTGCGGGAGAACGGCAACGGATTGAAGACTGGTTTAAGGCGCGGACAAAATCGATATCGGTACGTCTGTTTATCGAAGCGCCAATTAAAAATAATCAGCCTTCAAAAAAGCATCGCTGATGCTCTCAATAAATTATTATGCTTAATAAATAATTATGCGTGTCGGTCTGCTGGTTACCTGCCTCATTGATATGCTGCGCCCGCGCATCGGCTTTGCCACACTCGAACTGCTCGAAGCCGCTGGATGCAGCGTGGTGGTGCCGCAAACGCAAACCTGTTGTGGCCAACCGGCCTACAACTCCGGCGATCGGACGGCAACCCGGCAACTGGCGATCAAACTACTCGGCGAATTCGAAGACTGCGCATATGTGGTTGTGCCATCTGGCGCCTGCGCCGGCATGGTGCGCAAGCACTACGCCGAACTGATCACAGACGACCCGGCACTGGCACAGCGCATGGCAACGCTCGCGGCGAAGACTTATGAGCTCACAGAGTTTCTCGTCAATGTCGCAAAAATTGAAAATATGCCTGGAAACCACACCGGCAGCGTCACCTATCATGATTCCTGTTCTGGTCTGCGCGAGCTTGGGATCAAGGCTCAGCCGCGCAGACTGCTCGCCCGGCTGCCCGGTGTCACGCTGAAGGAAATGCCTGACGCAGAGGAATGCTGTGGCTTCGGCGGCGCATTCTCGGTCAAGTTTGGCGAACTCTCCGCAGCCATCGCCGAACGCAAATGCAACAGCATCCATACTGCCGCAGCCGACGTGGTGGTCGGTGGCGATCTCGGCTGCCTGCTGAACATCGAGGGCAAGCTTCGACGCATGGGCGATGAGACAACGCGCGTGCTGCATATTGCCGAGCTGCTCGCCGGCGTGTGTGGCGATGGCAGTGAAGGTTGTTGAGATGGAAATCCACTCGATGCATTTCAAGGCACGCGCCGGACAGAAAATGGCCGATGTCGTGTTGCAGCAGAACCTGAAAAAAACCAGAAGCAAGTTCGTTGACAAGCGCGCAAATGCCATCAGGCAACTTGATGATTTTGAGGATTTGCGCACGGCGGCGCAGGAGCTGCGCGACCGCGTAATCAACAACCTCGATCTCTGGCTCGAACGTTTCGAGGAGGAAGCCACGCGCCGTGGCGCAACCGTGCTGTGGGCGCGCGACGGTGCAGAGGTCTGTCGGCTGACAGTCGATATTGCGCGCAAGCATGGTGTGACCATGGCGGTGAAATCGAAGTCGATGCTCTCCGAGGAGGCGGCCCTCAACCAGGCACTCGAAGCGGCCGGCATCCGGCCGGTGGAGACCGATCTGGGTGAGTACATCCTGCAGATCAACAATAATGAACCGCCTTCGCATATCGTCGCGCCGGTGTTTCACAAGAGCAAGGAAGAAATCTCCGCGCTGTTCGCCCGCACCCACGGCCTTCCGCCGAAGACTGGCATCGAGGAAATGGCGCGTGAGGCACGCGAGGTATTACGGCCACATTTTCTCTCCGCCGGCATGGGCATCTCCGGCGGTAATTTCCTGGTGGCCGAAACCGGCTCGGTGGCCCTGGTAACCAACGAGGGCAACGGCCGGATGGTCACAACCATGCCTGATGTGCATGTTGCCATCACCGGCATCGAGAAGGTGGTTCCAACGCTGGAAGACCTTGCTACCCTGATGCGCCTGCTGCCGCGCTCGGCAACTGGTCAGTCGATTTCGAATTATTTTTCCCTACTGACCGGTGTGAAGAAGCCGGACGACAGCGATGGTCCGCGGCACATGTATTTCATACTGGTCGACAATGGCCGCGCCGATCTGGTCGCCGGTGAATATGCCGCGATGCTGCGCTGCATCCGCTGTGGCGCCTGCATGAACCATTGTCCTGTCTATCAAAGCATCGGCGGCCATGCTTACGGCTGGGTGTATCCGGGGCCGATGGGCTCGGTGCTGACACCGTTGCTCGGTGGTATCGAAAATGCACTCGACCTGCCGCAGGCCTCGACACTCTGTAATCAGTGCGGCAGCGTCTGCCCGGTGAACATCCCCCTACCCGACCTGTTGCGAAAATTACGCGAACGCCAGCTGAAAAATGGCTTGCGGCCGCTCAGCGAGCGTCTTCTGCTGCGCAGCTGGTCCTGGCTGGCGCGGCATCCGCGCTGTTACACACTGGCGGCGCAGCTTGGTGCGCGTTATCTGAGATGGCTTGGCGAAGATGGCAAACGCATCCGCGTTCTGGGATTGATGCCGGAGTGGACAACTGGCCGCGACCTGCCGGCACCGCCTGGAAAAACTTTTCGTGAGCTGTACGCGGCAAGAGCCAGGGCGAGGAAATGAACACCCGCGAAAATATTTTGGCGCGCCTGCGTGGCAGCCTCGGCCGAAACGCCGAAAATGGCGCACACGGCCGTGCCATCATCAATGAGTATCTGGCAGCGCACACGAAAGGACCGCAGCCAAAAATCAGTGGCGATCTACTGGCACGCTTTTGCGAAGAATCAAAAAAATTGTCGAGCAGCGTCGATGAAGTAACTTCACTGCGCGACGTGCCGCAAGCCGTCGCCCGCTATCTTGCCGAGCACAAACTGCCAACACAGGCCGTGTGCTGGCCGGAGTTTGCCAGCCTCGACTGGCGCGGAGCGCAGCTCGACGTCGCATCACGGACAGTTGACGGTAGAGATCCGGTCGGCATTACCGGCTGTCATTCTGCGATTGCCGAGACCGGAACACTGATACTGTGCTCCAGCCCGCTTACGCCGGCAGCATTGAGCCTGCTACCAGAAACACATATCGTCATTGTCCCGGCCGGATGTATCGTCGGCGTTATGGAAGATGCCTGGCAACGTGTTCGCACAGAAGTATCGACCGGCAAGGCCGGTTGGCCACGCGCCATCAACTTTATCTCTGGCCCGTCGCGTACCGGTGATATCGAGCAGACAATCGTTCTCGGCGCACACGGGCCGTATCGCGTACATATCGTGATCGTCCGGGAATAAGCCGCCTCCGTAAGATGCGGTTGGCTATTTTTCGGGGAGTCCTGGTTTAATTCGTTCGCAACAAACTA
>DAOLZE010000069.1:0-10212 GCA_035426125.1 Rhodocyclaceae bacterium | reverse complement strand
TAACAAGGGCCACTTTGTCATTGATGGATATGTCTCGGCGCCATTTTTCCTGAATCGTGAAATAGATTCCAGGGTCATTAATTGTTACTGCCGCGAGGATGTCTTTTGGCTTAACCGTTCCTGCATCGACTGCGCGGCGAGCCAATCCTTCAAGATCAAATCCAAGAAGGGCTTCATACATCTCCAAATCAATCTCTGGGTCGCTAGACTTTGGAAGAAGGCAACCCAACACAATGGCTCTTACGAGAATTAGTGGTTTCCGCCCTTTCCAGTACGATCCTAGACCTGTCAGTGTCTGACTTTGAACAGCCGTACGCTCTAGCTGAGCCTCAAACGACACTTTTTGAGCAGGGAAAACCGATTCAATTAGCGCCGGTGAATCCTTCAATGAATTAGGCACTAAAGACGAGATATTTTGGATACTGACAGGAGCGTTCAATTACTTTTCCTTAATCAAACAATCCGAGTAATGTCGGACGTTCTGAATCGTTTTTGCGAGGCTTCGTTACCCCGGATTTGTACAGATCATGTTGAGCAACATCGCCAAGCGCATGTCGTAAGGCGAGTCGCCACCCGCGGTTACCATCGCTGATTCCGCCGGTAGTCATTGCTGTCATACCAAAGAGCCACCAACGCTCTTCTGGACGCAATGCGAGCCAGTTGCGAACTGCGACAGGGATGTTTTCCATGTTCATCCCTTCCACCGCCCACGCAAGGACACACAGCTCCTTGCCCAACAGCCGGTCTACGGGATTTTCGCCAACCTTCCAGGCACTCACCCGAAGGTTGTGCTCCTTGAGCCTTGCGTTGAAATCCCGCTGAACCTCGCTTCTGATGGCCGTCCATCGCGGACGGTCAATTACCACCCGCTCGATGATGCTCGCGCTGGGATCTTGAGCCTGCATTCCAAGGCTTTCGACGATCGTCACATGTCCGCTCGTGCTCTGAGGAAGACGCACGATGAAGTGATGAGGATCGGTCGTCGTTGGCACCCCAAAGCCCATCGTGGGACGTTCTGGAGCGCGAGGCTTTCGGGCAGGCTTTTGGGTTTGAGACATTCCTAATCTTCCTGAATCACGTCGCCCGGGCGCAATTCGATACCACTCAGTTTGGCGAACTCCTTGGCCGCAAAACCGCTATCGAACGATGCCCCACTGCGAATCTGTACGGTGACCGTTTCCTGGTCGTTCCCAAGCGCAGTTCGCATGCCGTGGATGGCAGCCTCAATGACAGCAGCGGTAATTTCCCGCTCAGCGAAACGGATATTCACCGTGTTCTCACCCTCCCCTATCTGGACAATGACGCCCTTGAACCGGGTGGATGGCTGAGCCTTGAAGGCGTTTATGACCCCAAAGACCTTTTCGGTGCTATCCAACGAAACGCGCTTGGCCTCAGTGAGCTTAGTCGGTTTGCCATCCTGAATTTGGATTTGTTTGTCGCCGGCCGATGGGACAGAAAATTCAGCGACGCGTGAGGCTTCGCCGGCACTAGCGAAGACCATCAGCTTGAACGCCTGCGACCCTATCTCGAACGGCTGGTCATAGACCTGGCCATCCTTCGGATTGGAGCCATCGAGGGTGTATCGCATCGTGGCCGACGGTACACATTCCAACGTAACCTGCCGCTTGTCAGCAATTGCCTTGACCTGATGGCGCACTTTCAACTCGGCAATCCAACGCTGGGGCTCACCTGGCTGGTGCTTGTCCTCGCTGTCGATCGCCAGGAAGTAGAGGGTCGCGTCCTTGGTAACGAAAGCATCGAGATCGTCGACTACAGGATCCTCTGCAGTCACTTTGGCCGTCGTCGCAAAGTGCACGACCGGGCTCGCCCCAGCATTGCGGGGCGTGAGAGTAAGGGTTGTCTCGCCGGTATCAGGATTGGTCCCTTGGACCGTAACGTTTACCGCTGTCCTTTCCGGGGGGAATGGCCCCTTCTCGATGTAACCATCGGCGCCCAACCGCCACCGTCCTTGCTTCAAAGCCTCGGTCTTGAGTGTATCCAGGCCGCCAGCGCCCGGCATCCAGGTCCAGCCCGGATTGCTTTTCGCCCGCATCACCACGTCCTTCCAGGGGGTGCGACGGTCTTTCTCTGGCCACAACTCAATTTCCGCCATTGCGAAGTGCTCGCCCATGTCCTGCTGCATGTTGAGCGCCAACTTGTAGTTCGCCCTGGGGCTGGCCAATAGCTGCTCTAGTTGCACTTCCGCCGACTGGGCGCCCTCGCCCATGTTGAGCCCGTTGTCGATGGTAACCATAACCAGCTTCTGGCTGCCGTCTAGCGGATCGAGGCTGGGGAAGTAAAGCCGGTTGTAGGCACCAGAGAGCGCCTTGTTGAACCGTTGCTGAGCATCCTCGAATCGGTCCCTGGCTTCCTCGTAGAGGGAGTCGCCGTCCCGAAGCCGCTTGTAAATTGCCTCGATCGCGTACAACTCGCGCAATCTTTCCTCAACGACATCCGCGAGATAAGAATCATGTCCGGACAGGACAAGGAAATTGTTTTTCTCGGCCTGGAACTCGAAGAAGCTGTCGAGGACGCTCGGAGGCATCTTGCCATCCGGACGGACCACAATCAGGACACGCGGCCCACTGAGCTTGATGTCGTCAAGTTGGGGCAGAACCTGCACATCCTGGTAGGCGGCCTTGCTCACCGGCTGCAACACACCAGTCAGCTTGTTGATGAGCGCCTGGTCGATCTTGGGCTGGGGAATGTCTCGCGCATTACGCTCGATCTGGCGGGACAGGTTCTCCGTCTCTTTGATATAGAACCGTTGCTCCTCGCGGTGCAGGTACCAAGCATGCTCACGTAATTTCTCGAGCGCAGTCATGAACTCGTCAGGTTTGCGGTTCGGTGCGGCCAGGAACTCGATGATTTCTCCTTCGGTGAGGCCGATCCTGCCTCCCACCGCGCGCGAAAGTGAGGAGGCCAACAGCAGAGATCCAACCTGCTGGGCTGCATCGCTCCCAAGCTGGCTATCAATTTCCTCGGCGATCGACTGCCCGTCGTCCGCGATGTCATGCGTCATCGCTGGGCGTAGCGAACTGGCAATACGTCCAATTTCGTCCCTGACAGCATCGTCATTGAGATTGAGGTGTTGCGCTCCGACCAAGAAGACGTCATCCACCTCGCGCTCATCTACGCTCTTCAGGAGGCGCGCCGCAAACTGCATCAGGCCACGAGTTTGGCGAAAGCCCTCATTCTCCTTGAACAGAGCCACGAGGGACTTGAACGAAGGGTGGAATGGGTAGGTCTCAGCGACTTGCTGAGTCACATGCTCAAGGCTTGTCGCTACAAGATACCCACCATCGGCCGCTGCCTTGATGCGTTGCGCGTACTCTTCGGCCACGTCATTGATGACAGAATCGTCGGGCACTTCCAAGATCAGGCGCTTCTTCAGAATCTGGTAAATTTCATTTCCGGCCAACTGTACCGGCGTGATCGTCACAGCTTGGCGCCGTGCCTCCTGCTGTAGATTGGAAATCGCATCGGCAATCGCCCGAGTCTGGGCGACATAGCTGCCGGACAGATTGGCAATCACGATAGAGCACTTGGGCAGTTCCAAAGCTGCGCTCATCAAGCAGCTCAGGGTATAGGTCGTTACAGTGGCCAGCGTGCCTTGGCCGATGACGGTGGTACTGGCGTTTTCAAGGTAAGGGGGAAGCTCGTCCAGCATGATCAGGGTTGGTTTGTCACCGATGATCTTCTTCCATGCCGCTTGGTCGACAGCCTTTGGACCGTTGCTCCAATACGGCTTGATCGCCTCTGCTTCTCCAAGCTGGATGGCGATTTCACCCCAGATGTAATGCTCTGGGTTGTTTCTACCATTGAAGGCAGCGACGCGCACCGGCGTATCGCTTAGCTTGCTGTATAGGTCTCCCGGTAGGACAGTCTTGCGCAGCGCAGGATTTTTGGCGAGCAACCCCAAGGCCACCATCATGTGCGTCTTACCGCCACCCATCGCTTGAGCCAGCTCGAACACGGCTTGGTCGGATTTGCCTTCGAGGCGGAGAAGACCTTCCCGGAAAAGCTGGTCCATACCGCCGGTGACGAAGTTTCGATCGAAGAACTCCTTGCCATCCCCCTGATCCTCGATCAACCCCGAGAGATTTTCGATGCCTTCGCTCATCCGGTAGTCACGAATGATCGGATTGAACTTGCACGCCTGCTTGACCGTTTTCAACATTGTTGTATCCCGCTTGAATTCGTTATTTATTCTTCGCCAACCCGTAGCGTCTTGCACCCGATGGCTTCAAGACACTGAACCAGGAAGATCGCCGAAAACTTGCCTCGGTTGATCTTGTTCGTCAGGTTTTCCGGCGTTTCTTCTACACCGATGACTTTCAATTTGTCCGCCAGGTCGTGATAGCTGACGTCCCGACGGGACAGCTCTGCCTTCAACAAGCCTTTCAGATACCCCGCCCACTGCTGCTGTGTTTTCACGCAACCGTCCTTAGTGGTTAAACATCATCAATGATAGATTAACTTTCAATCTGATGGGTGCTGATATATTCGGTTATCATCGAATCACCCACGTAAAACGCTGAAATCATTCCATGGCGCTAGTAACAATCAGTGCCTTAAATGGCCAGGAAGTCGAATCATTCACCGCGAGTGCAGAAGAGTGGCAACAGATGCAACTCGAACCTCCTGGCACATACCTTATGCCTGGGTCGCGATGGCCCGCTGTACTAAAGCGAAGCATCCGAGGGCTGCAATTTTTCGCACATAGACCTGGATTCCCGGGCGCCAAGTCGCAGCCAGAGTCCGAAGATCACCGTGCAGCTAAATTGGCCGTGGTTAAAGCACTTCGATCGGCAGGCTACTCTGCAAAAGTCGAGCAAACAGGTCAATCCCCTGATGGCGAGGAATGGCAAGCTGACGTCCTCTGCACCGCTGCGGGAAAAACAATCGCATTCGAGGTGCAGCTATCACAGCAGACGCTTCAAGAATATCGGCGTAGGACAAGCCGATATGCCGACGCGGGCATAGCTGCGATTTGGTTAGTTAAAGCTCCCAATCATTTTGCTGCCCTATCGAAGGCTCTCTTCTACGAGGCCCATCAATTTAATAGAGCAGTAGGCGATCGCCTAGTCTTTGCGAACAGAGACTTGCCTTTGTTCCCCCTCGAGGTCGACCAGGAAGGGGCTTTATGCGCAGGAAGCATGAGGATTGCTGTGCCAAGCAACAATGGTGTGCGTCGTATATCGATCGAAGATTTCGCGATAGGTGCCGTTGAAGGAAATCTTTCCTTTGCTGATGAATGGACGTGGCATGACAACTTTTTAGAGCGCCCAACCTCCGTGTAGTACCCTGAAATTGGCTCGTGATATGAGCCAGGCATGACAGACAATCTTCTCGGATTTAATTCCGTACAAACATCTGATTTACCGGCAGTCCAAATGGATATAAACCCACACGAAAGCAAAGCAGCAAGCGACGCTTTGCCAGCAAACAATCCCGCCGATTTCCGCCTCACCCGGCTGATTCTCATTGACTCGTATGCGCGCGGGAAAACCGTGGAAATCGACTTGAGCGGCCATACCGCGCTCACCGGCGAAAACGCTTCAGGCAAGACCACCCTGCTCCGCCTCTTCCCCCTGTTTTTCGGCGAGGCCCCATCTCGGGTAATCCAGAGCGACGAGAACAATCTGAAGTTTGCACGGCACTACCTTCCCCACACCTCGTCCTATGTGGTCTTCGAATACGAGCGGCGCGGCCAACGCGTCATGTCCGTAATCCATGCCGATGGCCAGAGCGATGGGGCGAATTATCGCTTCATCAACCGTCCTTTCAGTCCCGATCTTTTTCGCGACGCCAACGGACTGGTACAGAGCCAGGACCTGTCGAGACACCTGACGAAGCTGGGGGTCGACTTCACGAAGCCGCTGTCCCTGACTCTCTACCGCCAGATCCTCCAGAACGAAGCCGGCCGGGAGCACCGGCAACTGGCCACGATGTACTCCTTCACAGGCAGCGGCGGCCGTCTGAAGCACATCGAGCGGATCATCACCAGCATCCTCCAGCGTGCCACTACCTTCTTCGATCTCAAGCGAATGATCGTTTCGTCCATCCAGGAGAACACCGACGCCTTCTCCATGCGGACAAGCAAGCGCGAACTGACCCATTGGATCGGTGAGTTCGAGGCGCACAACGCCGTCATGGAAAAAGCGCCCATCATGGAAGAGTTGGAAATCCACGACCAGCAGCGTCGCCAAGCGGTCGATGAATTTGCTGTCCTCCATGCCCGCTTCCAACTGATGCATGACCACTACCAGGCACAGGTAGTCGCCGGAGAAGTCGAAGAACAGCGCCTGAGCAACTTGCGGACACAACTGCTTTCCGACTTCAACACACGTTCGCTGACTCTTCAGACCGCCGTCACAGCCGAGCAGGCCAAGATCAATAGCGCCACCTCCACACTGTCCGCACTGGACCGCCGAAAGCAGCAGTTCGATGAGGACAAGGCTGACGAACGGGCACAAGCCGTCGACGCACTCCCCGAGATGGAAACCCGGATGAAAGAGCAGCGGGCCCGTCTGCAGGAACTGGAGGATTCTTCCAAGTCCGTCGTGGAAATTTTCGACAAGATGGATGCCGCGGCGCGCAAAGACGCTGACGACGACACCCGGCAACTCGAATCCCGCAAGTCAGCCCTGGTGCAGGACTTCTCGAGCCGTCAGGCGGCCATCTTCAGCCGGCACGCCGAGCATCAGCGCCAAGTCGCTGATCGCCACCGTTCCGAACTGGCTGGGCTGAACGCCAATGTCGCCACTCTCGGCGCAGAAGCAGCAAAGCTGGAGGTTGAGGCACGGAACCCGCAACCCGACCCTGAAGCTCAGCAAGCCTACGATCTCGAACTCGAGGCAGTCCAGGAAGCGATGCGCCGGATCGATGAACTTCGCGGCGGCCTAGAGCCACTGGAGCGCAAGCTGTCTCGCGCGCAGCAGCAAGTCATCGACGAAGAGGCCATGATGAATGGCAGCCAGCAATCGCTGGAAAAGGCTGAAGGCGAACTGCAGGATGTCATTGACGCCGGCAATGCGGGCGAAGAAACCTTGCTCGGCTTCTTGCGCGCCAACAAACCGGACTGGGCCCAGGACATCGGCCGCCTTGTGTCGGAAAAGACATTGCTGCGAAGCGACCTGGCGCCGGTCCTCACCGGCGGCATTGACCTCTTCGGCGTGAGTATTGACCTGGAGCAGTTGGATGCCACCCGGCTCGCTTCGGAAGAAAGCATCCAGCAGGAGATCTCACGCCTGCGGCAACTGGTAGAGAAGCGACAGAAGCAATACGACGAAGACAAGGCCAAACTCAATGAGGCATCGCGCCAACGCCTTCTGGCCAAGGATGCCCGGGATGCGCAGCAAACTCTGTTGAACCAGGCCATCGCTGCCAAGACCGGTACCGATCAGCGACTCACGACTGCACGAACCCGCCTGCAGGCAAGTAAGGATGCTGCCCGCCGTGCGGCCGCAGCCGCCCTGGAAGTCTGCCGTAGCAACCTGGCAGCCGCCAAAACATCCCTTGCGGACACGGAAAAGCGGCACGCATCCGAATTGCGTGAACAGGAACAGGCCAACGCGAAAGAATTGGTCGGAGTGCAGCAAGCCCATGACAAGGAACTTGCTTCCATCGACGGCGCCATTCAAGGCATTGCTGCGCGCCTAAAGGAACGCCTGTCTGAAATCGCCACCCAGCGTAACGAAGCCCTGAAAGCCAATGGGGTCGACGTGTCCGTTCTGGATCCGATTCGCGCCGACATCCAACAGCTCGACCAACGGATCGATCAAGCCAACAAGGATCGTCGCTACATCGCGGAATACCGGGACTGGCTGGCCGTCTCCTGGGCGCAGCGACCACAGCACGTTGAAAGCCAAGCCGCAGCCAAGGAGGCCAAGCAACAGCACGAGGAGAACCATCGCGAACTCGTGCAGGCGCGGGACACTAGGCTGAAAGAACACGACCGAATTACCAAGGAAGTAACGGATTCGGTCGACAAAGCCGACAAGCTACGGCGCGAGGCCTACGGTCAGATCAGCAATCTTGCCTCATGGCCGAAGGACACGGCCACCTTCGCGGCCGGATTCGATGACCGGGTTTCTCTTGACCTTCTCACCGCCCGCCGGCGGGAGTTGCAGCATGATTACGCCGAACTTCTGAAGCGCATTCACGAGGGCGTAGATGACATCCGCAAACAGATGATGAGCACGCCCGGTACCGGCCCTGAGCGCTACCACGCCACCGCCCAGCAGCGCATTGGCTACCCGCCACCTGGACAGGAATACCTCTGGATCGAGGGTTTGCGCGGCTGGTACCAGCATGAGCATGCGCAGAACAAAGCGACCCTCATTCAACTCGGCAAGACCTTCGCCCAGAACATCTCCGCCTTCTGGAGCGGCCTAGGCAACTTCAAGAAGCAGGTCGGCAATTTCGCAAGCGACCTCAAATCGCATCTTCACCAGGGGCAGGTTTTTGCCAACATCGCCGACGTCTCCGTGATCATCACGACCGACGTGGACAAGCAAAATTACTGGCAGGCAATTGAAGCTCTTCATAACGAGTACGACAGTTGGCACACCCAGGGCGATGCTCTGCCCCCAGCAAGCTTCATTTCGGCGGCTCGCGAAGTGGCGATGGTCCTCAGCGACGACAAGGGACTTGTCGCCGATCCGGTCGACTTGATCAACCTGCAAGTCACCGCCAACATCGACGGCGACGGCAGCAAGGTGGCCAAGAATGAAGCCTCTCTGGCCCGCATGAGTTCCAACGGCCTGTCCTACATTATTCTGGTGGTCATCCTGATCGGTTTCATCAATCGCATTCGGCGCAAGGAGCGGGTCGCTGTTCCTTTCGTGGTGGATGAGTTGAAGGACTTGTCCGTCGGCAATGCGACCGCTCTCCTTAACCTGCTCGCACGCAACAATATTACGATGGTCTCAGCCTTCCCCGACGTCGATCCCGACCTCGCCCCGCTCTTCGCCAAGAACTACAAGATCCTTCCGGGCCGCACACTTGCCACAGTGAAGTTGGAACACGAGGAGCATGAGCATGTTTGAACAAATCGTCCCCAAGCTCCTCGAGGGTGAGTTCATCTGTGAGTCCACCGCTCCCTCCCTGTTTCGCGCTCTGGCGGATGAAGCCTTCCGCGCCGAAGTCGATGCCTTCCTTGGCAAGATCAAGCGCCGGCTGACAATAACGCCCAACGGCCAGGCCTATTACGCCTCGTGGGTGAGAGTCGGCAAGGAGCAACGTGCAGAGGCCAAGCGCGTGATGGTCTCTATCAAGCAAACGATCCGGCCGGTCATTCAGTTCATTGAACTCTGCATGGACAGTCTGAAAACCGATGCGGCTCCAGCACCTGGCGACCGGATCGACTATCCGGCGATCCTGAAATCCGTCACCGAAAACCCGCATCTTCAAGAGAAGCTTCGTGAGTTCGCTACCCTTGGAAAGGAATTTGCGGCCAACGAGTCCTCCTCCAACGCGATGCTCGGGAAGGTATTCCAGCAGCTCGAAAAGTCAGGCTACATTGTCTTCGCCTACCCGGAACAAGAAGCCTGGCGATTCACTGGGAAGCTTGATTACTACTACGAGATCATCACGTTTCTGATGGAGAACGAAGGCATCCAACAGCAGCGGGACGAGAAGGATGACGACCCAGAAACAGGGAGGCTCTTTTGAGCAACCAGACCGCCGTCGAGATCTTCCTGTCGCGTCTCTTCAAATGCGCCGGGACGGTTAGCACAACCTACTACAACACCCGGGTCGTCAAGACCGACGAGAACGCCTCGGACATTGAACTGCTCCGGCAGATTCGTCTGCTCTCCCCTGATATCCGCGACACCTTCCAGCTTCGCTCTTCCTTCCGTCAGTTTCTGAACACCGCTCTCAGCACCGAACGGCTGTTTGCCATTGGCGCCAACGTCGGCGGATATTTCTCCAGCCTTGAGAAATTGCTTGTCGAACACTCGCTCGCCCTTCAGGACGGACGGGATGCGTCAGCCGAACAGTATGAGATGGCCATCCGCGAGGCGATTTCGGACATCGCCGATTCCATTGATGATGAACTGACCATCCTGCACGCGATGGTGGCCACCAAATTCGCTGCGGTGTCGACTATCGCTGAAAAGCGTCGGCAGAATCTCCACTATCAGGACCGCACCAGCAAACTGGTCAACCTCCTGGAAAATTTCCACTTCGCGGACTTTGCCGACC
>DAOLZE010000068.1:0-10407 GCA_035426125.1 Rhodocyclaceae bacterium | reverse complement strand
TGCAGACCGGCATTTCGGTATCGGTTGCGACCAGATACTGATCGTCGAGAGGACAACGCATGCCGGCGTCGATTTCCGCTACAGGATTTTCAACGCCGACGGCAGTGAGGTTGAACAATGCGGCAATGGCGCGCGCTGCTTTGTCCGCTTTGTTCATGAACATGGACTCAGCGACAAGGTTGAAATCTCCGTTGAAACGCATTCAGGAATCATTGCGCTGCGTCGCGAGGCAAATGGCGAAGTCAGCGTCGACATGGGGCCACCGTATTTTCTGCCCGAAGAAATTCCATTCAGCAGCGAACTCGGCGATCTGCCGTTGCAGCCACTCGAAATTGGTGAGCAGATTTGCGAAATCAGCGTTGTCTCGATGGGCAATCCGCATGCCGTGCAGCTCTGTGACGATGTTGATACTGCTCCGGTGGCAACGCTCGGACCGTTGATCGAGTCGCATCCACGCTTTCCGCGTCGCGTCAATGCCGGTTTTATGCAGGTCACAGGACGCCACGCCATCCGTTTGCGTGTTTATGAACGCGGCGCCGGAGAAACATTGGCCTGCGGTAGCGGAGCCTGCGCTGCTGCAGTTGCCGGAATTCGCCTGGGGTTACTCGACTCGCCGGTGCGCGTCAGCATGCGCGGCGGCGATCTCGTCATCAACTGGCGCGGCAACAACACTAGTGTCATCATGACCGGGCCGGCGGTGACCGTCTTCACCGGTGAAATCGAAATCCCTGATTAAGGAACTGCTATGACCCACAGCCTGGACGCCAGCGAAGTTGCTGATTATCTGAAGAATCACCCTGAATTTTTTGAGCATTATGCGGATGTGCTGGTGCATCTGCAGATTCCGGATCTGCATGGCGATCGTGCCATTTCGATTACCGAGCGCCAGCTTGTCGCCCTGCGTGATCGCAACAAATTGCTTGAGACAAAGCTCAGCGAACTGGTTGGTTTCGGTGAAGAGAACGATGTCATCGGCGAGAAAATGCACGAGCTTGCCGTTGCAATGATCCGTGCCGAAACCTTCGCGACGGTTGCACAAGTGCTGTATGCGCATCTTGGCGATACCTTCCTCGTGTCACACGTGGCGTTGCGCTTATGGGGCGTCGGATCCGACGAAGGCAGGGAGGAATTCTCTCCGGTTGACGCGGAGACTGTGGCGTTTGCCACCGATCTCAAGCAGCCGTATTGCGGACCGAGCGCCGGCATCGAAGCATTTGCCTGGTTCGGCAGCGACGTGCATTCGCTGGCGCTAATTCCGCTGCGGCGTGGGGAGGAAACCTGCGGCCTGTTGGCGCTCGGTAGTGAAGAAATGCAACGCTTCTACCCGGAAATGGGCACGCTCTACCTCACGCGTTTCGGCGATCTGGCTGCTGCCGCTTTGCTGCGCACCCTCGACTGAGTTTTCATCTGAATGGATGCGCAAGAGCCGGCGTCGCGCGACAATGAGGCGCAAGCTGCAATCGATGCCTTTCTCGCGACACAGGCGCATGAGCGACGCGCCAGCCCGCATACACTGAACGCTTACCGGCGCGATCTTGCGCTACTCCTTGTACTCAGCGGTGTAGATTCGCTGGCTGCCCTGAAAGCGCTGGCTGCTCCGGCGATTCGCCGCTGCGCCATGCAGATGCATGGCCGTGGCAGATCGCCACGCTCCATTGCACGCACGCTGTCAGCCTGGCGCAGCTTCTATCGCTGGCTTGGTCGTGACGGACAATTGCCGCTGAATCCATGCATCGGCGTGCGCCCACCGAAACGTCAGGGTGATCTGCCGAAGACACTGTCCGTCGAGCAGGCCGCCGCGTTATTCGATCAGGAAACGCCGGTCAGCGATCATGACAATGTGCTCGAAGTGCGCGATCGCGCCATGTTCGAGCTTTTCTATTCCTCGGGGTTACGTCTCGCCGAACTGGTTTCACTCGATTGCGATGCCGGCCTCGACTTATCCGCCGGCGAAGTGACGGTGACTGGCAAGCGCAACAAGACGCGCCTCATTCCCGTCGGCGCCAAGGCGCAAACCGCCTTGCAAATCTGGCTGGCGCGCCGCAGCGAACTGGCGGATGCTGGTGAAATGGCGCTGTTTGTCAGCCAGCGTGGCCGGCGTATTTCGCCGCGCATGGTCGAACTGCGTCTGGTGCGCTGCGCGCAGCGTCTGGGTATCAACATCCATCCGCACATGCTGCGCCATTCATTCGCTTCGCATATGCTCCAATCGTCCGGCGATCTGCGTGCCGTTCAGGAAATGCTCGGCCACGCCAGCATTTCGACGACGCAGGTGTATACCCATCTAGATTTTCAGCACCTGTCCAAGGTGTACGATGCGGCGCATCCCAGGGCAAGGAAAAAATAAGCAGGCTGGACCAGGCCCACGGATGCTGTGAGGGTTTTTCCGTCAGCCTAGCCGCTCGATAATCGTCACGTTGGCCTGACCGCCGCCTTCGCACATGGTTTGCAGGCCATAGCGGCCCTTGGTCCGCTCCAGTTCGTGTAGCAGCGTGGTCATCAACCGTGTACCCGATGCACCCAGCGGATGGCCGAGTGCAATCGCACCGCCATTGACATTGGTTTTCGCGTGGTCGTAACCGGTTTCCTTGAGCCAGGCCATGACTACCGAAGCGAAGGCTTCGTTGACCTCAGCCAGATCGATATCGTCCATCGTCATGCCGGCCTTCTTGAGGGCACGTGCCGTGGCGGCGATCGGTGCGGTGAGATGCCAGATCGGATCGTCGGCGAGCACGCTGAGGTGATGGATGCGCGCGCGCGGCGTGAGGTTGTAGCGCTTCAGGGCAGCTTCGGAAACCACCAGCACGGCAGAGGCCGCATCGCAGGTCGAACTCGACACGGCTGCGGTGATGCCCGGGTAGGTCGGGTCGACAGGTTGCAGCGTGGCCATTTTTTCGAGTGTTGAAGCACGCGCGGTTTCGTCCATCCTGAAATCGCCAAACGGTACGACTTCACGGTCGAAGCGGCCTTCGGCAATTGCGCGCAACGCACGCGTGTGACTTTCCAGAGCGAAGACTTCCATGTCAGCGCGGCTGTGTTTCCAGTGATCGGCGATGCGCTGCGCAGCGTAGAACTGGTTCACCGGGGCGTCACCGAAGCGCGCCTTCCAGCCTTTACTTTCAGCGAAAGGCGTCGTGAAACCGTATTGCTGGCCTGCCAGCATGGCCGCTGAAATCGGGATCGCCGTCATGGTCTGTACGCCACCGGTCAGCACCACATCCTGCGTGCCGCTCATTACCGCTTGCGCTGCGAAATGCACGGCCTGTTGCGACGAACCGCATTGACGGTCGATGGTCGTGCCGGGTACGGACATCGGCATGCCGGCCACCAGCCACGAGGTGCGCGCAATGTCGCCGGCCAGTGGGCCAATGGTATCGACGCAGCCGAAGATCACGTCGTCATAGTCTTCAGCGGGAATCGCATTGCGCTCGACGATGGCCTTGATGACGTGCGCGCCGAGATCGGCGCCATGCACAGTGGCCAGAGAACCCTTGCGCTTGCCGGTCGGCGAGCGCAGAGCATCAACAATATAAGCTTCAGCCATGATGTGTCCTTATTCGATGAAAGTGTGGCCGGGTCCAAGCGGTGCATTCTCGCTCAGCACGAATCCGGCAATGCGTGACTTGTGAAAGCCCTTGTCGCCCCAGGCAGCGGCGAGCACCCAGGCGCGCTTCATGAAAATCTGCAGATCGACTTCCCACGTGTAGCCCATCGCGCCATGGACTTGGATGCCCTTTTTGGCGGCAAACAATGCGGCTTCCAGCGCGGCGAGGAAGGCATGTGAAACATGCACCGGCGTACGCTGTTGATCATTATTGAGCGCATAGGCGGCGCGAAAAATCACTGGCCGGGCAAACTCGATCTTGACCGCCACATCGGCCATGTAATGCTTGAGCGCCTGGAACGCGCCGATCTGTTTGCCGAACTGTTTGCGATCGACGCTGTAGTCGACGGAGAGGTCGAGCATGCGACTGGCGAGGCCGGAGAGCTGCGCGGCAACGGCCAGACAGCCGCGATTGACGGCCTTGCCCCAGATCGCCTTGCCTTGCACGGCATCGGCGACACGCGTTTTTTCGGACGGGGTCCATTCAACACGGAACAGACGGCGCGACTGCTCGAGGCTCGGATTAGCGACCAGCTTCACCGCACTCTTCGGCACGGCATGCACTTCGCCAGCGTGATGCAACAGCAACAGGTCGGCAACATGCGCATCAGCTACGAGCGGATTCAACGGGCCACCGATTGCGAGGTGCGCTTCACCGGCAGCGATACGCGGCAACCATTCAGTACGTAGCGCATCGCCAGCCGGTGTGGCAGGCAGGTCGACCAGCATGCCTGCACCGAGCCAGGCAGTATCCAGAAGCGGTTCGGGTAGTGCGAAATAACCGACTTCCTGGGCGATCAGAATCCAGTCGAGATCGTTCATCGCCATGCCGCCGTATTCCTCTGGCACCGAGAAACCACACAGACCCTGTTCGGCCAGCAGCGCCCATAGTGTCTGCGAGCGGCCTTCCAGCGTATCCCAGAGCTCGCGCAATAGCTCGGGTGCAACTTCCTTGAGAAAGACGCTGCGAATATTGTCGCGGAACAAAATCTGGTCTTCGGAAAAAGTGAAATCCATGCTTCCTCCGTTATGAACGTGGCATGCCAAGCATGCGCTCGGCGATGATGTTGCGCTGGATCTCGTTGGTACCGGCATAGATCGGTCCAGCCTGCGCGAACAGGAAGCCGTCCAGCCAGTTGCCGACGCCTTGTGCATCCGGTGCGTGCGGCAGCAACTCGGCGCGTGCGCCGAGGATGTCGAGTGCAGTTTCGTGCATCGTCTGATCGAGTTCCGACCAGAAGATCTTGTTGGTGCTGGATTCGACGCCGATGTGTTTGCCCTTCATGATTTCGCTGGCGGTGCGGTAGGTGGCCAGGGTATAGGCCTCGGCCCCCATCCAGGCCTTCAATACGGCATCGCGGATGGCCGGGTCGGTATCGGCCTTGGCGCGATTGGCCTGATACAGATTGACGAGTGCGCGCGCAGTTTCCTGGAAGCGTGCCGGCGAGCGCAGCATCAGACCGCGTTCGAAACCGGCAGTAGCCATTGCCACCTGCCAGCCGGCCCCGGTGTCACCGAGACGATTCTCGACGGGGACTTTCACGTCATCGAAGAAGATCTCGGCGAAGCCTGGCAGTCCGTTCAATTGGTTGATCGGCCGCACTGTGATACCCGGTGTGTCGAGCGGCACCAGTACGAAGGTGAGGCCGCGGTGATTGGTGGTTTCCGGATCAGTGCGGAACAAGCCAAAACACCAGTCAGCCCAGACGGCGCGCGTCGACCAGATTTTCTGGCCATTGATGACGTAATTTTTGCCATCGTCGTCAAGGATAGCCTTGGTACGCACGGCCGCCATGTCAGAACCGGCGTTCGGCTCAGACCAGCCCTGCGCCCAGATGTCCTCGCCGGTCGCCATTTTCGGCAGAAAGCGTTTCTTCTGCTCCGGCGTCCCGTACTCCATCAGGGTGGGGCCGAGCAGGAATATCCCGTTCTGATTCACGCGCAGCGGTGCACCAGCGCGCCAGTATTCCTCTTCGAAAATCAGCCATTCGATCAGGTCGCAGCCGCGCCCGCCGAGTTCAACCGGCCAGGTGACCATGCTCCAGCGGCCCGAATATAGCTTGGCCTCCCACTGTCGGTGCTCCTCGAAGCCCTCGGCGGTATCGAAGCTTGTTAGCGGCTTCTTCGGTACATTTCCGGCCAGCCAGGCGCGAATTTCGGCACGGAAGGCATGATGCCGTTCGGTATATTCCAGTTCCATTCAGTCGATCTCCGTTTCCGGTATTCGGGTGTGGCCGAAAATTAGAATTTCGCGTTGCGCTTTTCGACGAAGGCGCGACGCGTTTCGGCAGATTCCGGATGCAGGTAGGCTTGCAGCGTGAAGCCCTGCTCCCAGCGATACTTGTCTTCAAGGTTGCCATCCTCGATACCGTTCAGCGATTCCTTGGCAATCTGGATCATCGCCGGGCTCTTTGCAGCGATTTTGCGCGCGATACCCAGCGCGGCCTCGCGCAACTGGTC
Source organism: Rhodocyclaceae bacterium (assembly GCA_035426125.1). Classification (GTDB taxonomy): domain Bacteria; phylum Pseudomonadota; class Gammaproteobacteria; order Burkholderiales; family Rhodocyclaceae; genus Sterolibacterium. The sequence continues at coordinate 4,343 of DAOLZE010000068.1, read as the reverse complement.
CTTATGTGGCACCAGCTTCTCAACAGCACCGAGGCGATACGCATCGGCGGCGGTGATTGCTTCGCCGGTGAAATACATATGGCGCACCTTCTGTACCGGGAACATGCGTTGCAGGTGGGCCGCGCCACCCATCGCACCGCGGTCGACCTCGGGAACACCGAAAGTCGCGCACTCGGAAGCCACGAGAATGTCAGCGGCGCCGGCGATACCAATGCCACCACCGAGCACGAAGCCATGCACGGCGACGATCACCGGCTTGGGATTGCGATGCACGGCACGAAAGGTCTCATAGTTGGCGTGATTGACGACGACGATCAGATCGGGATTGGCGTCGAGTTCCTTGATATCCACGCCAGCGCAGAAGCCACGACCTTCGGAGCGGATGATGATGACGCGCACGGCGTCATTCTGGCCCAGCGCGTCGATCTCCTTCGCCAGGGCGAGCTGGCTGACGCTATCAAGCGCGTTGACCGGCGGCCGGTTGATGATGAGCTCGGCGATGCCGTCGGCAATCTGGGTGTGATAGGGCGTGTTGAGTGTAGGGGTCTGACTCATTTTGTGGCTCCTTATTTGCTGCAGAACGATTCGAGACGCGCGGTGGCCTGCGCGGCGATGCCGGCGATGACCTCCTCGCAGCTTTGCAGCTCGCGGATCATCGCAGCAACCTGGCCGCTCGGCATCAGGCCTTCGTCGGGAACGCCTTCAACCATGGCGCGCTGGATCACCACCGGCGCGTTCGCCGACATGATGGTTTCGGAAATGCTGCTGTCGTCGCGCAGCGCCTTGATGGCGAATTCCATCATTTGTTTGATGGTCATGCCGGTTTTGGCGCGCCACTTCCAGGCATTGCCGGCACTGATGAAAATGCGCTGTAGCGACGAGGCCTCTTCGAGGCGATGCAGTGTTGGATTGTCGAGAAAGCGTTGCGGCAGACCATCAACTGCCTTCGTCGTGCGGATCGCCGATGGGTCCTTGACGGCCAGGTAATGCTGGAGCGTCGCCTGCGGTACCGGCGATTCCTTGGTCATCAGAAAGCGTGTGCCCATGGCGATGCCCGCCGCACCGCAAGCCAGTGCCGAAGCCAGGCCGCGGCCATCGTAATAGCCACCGGCCGCCACCACCGGCACTTTCACCGCATCGAGCACCTGCGGCAACAGGATCGAGGAAGGTACACTTCCGGTGTGGCCACCGCCTTCGCCACCCTGCACGGTGACGATGTCGGCGCCGAGTTCGATTGCCTTCACCGCGTGTTTGACAGCGCCGACCGTTGGCATGCAGAGAATGCCGGCGTCCTTGAAGCGCTGGATCATCTTCTTGTCCGGTCCGCGGCCGTAGCTGACGGCGCGCACCTTGTCGCGATGCTTGATGGCGATTTCGATGATCTCGTTGGCGCCTGGCTGGAACATGTGAAAGTTGAGGCCGAACTGCTTGTCGGTCAGCGATTTCGTCTTGAGAATGGCGGCTTCAACCTCGGCTGGTGTCATCACCGCACCGGCGAGAAAGCCGAAGCCCCCGGCGTTGCAGGTGCCGGCCACCATATTGGCATCGGCGACCCAGCCCATGGCGGTCTGCACGATCGGGTATTTGCAGCCGAGCATGTCGCATAGTGAGGTATGAAGAATATTATTCATGACAGGCGTTTCCTTTTCATGCGTCCCTCGTCCACATGCGGAAGAGGAGACGGGAAAGGACCTGGCCGGTAAGCGCCGCCCAGGCCCGATCAAGATTATTTCTTGACGATCACCGATGACCCATGGCCAAACAGTCCCTGATTGGCAGTGATGCCAACCTTGGCACCTGCCACTTGGCGTGCTCCGGCCTGGCCGCGTAGCTGCCAGGTCAGCTCACAGACCTGCGCCAGCGCCTGCGCCGGGACAGCTTCGCCAAAGCAGGCGAGACCACCGGAAGTATTTACCGGCAAACGGCCACCGATGCGAGTGACACCATCGCGCACCAACTTGGCGGCGTCGCCGCGCGCACAGAACTGCAGATCTTCGTACCAGTCGAGCTCAAGCGCGGTGGACAGGTCATAGACCTCGGCAATACTGACGTCCTGCGGGCCGATACCGGCTTCTTCGTAGGCCTTTTTCGGCAGTGCGGCGCGGAAGCGGAAGGCTTCGGCGGCGACGGCTGAGTCGTTGGCAAGATCGGGCATTTCCACCGATGCGGAAGCGAAGGTCGGCGTCACCGTGGAAATCGCAGCAATACGCGGCGCATCGGCCTTGCCGATTTTCTTCGCATATTCCAGACTGCAAACGATGAGTGCTGCACCGCCATCGGATACCGCGCAGACGTCCATCAGACGCAGCGGATCAGCGAGTGCTGCCGATGCCGCTACGTCTTCAGCAGTGAACTTCTTGCGGTAGCGTGCGTTCGGATTCTCAAAACCGTGCTCGGAATTCTTCACCTTGACCAGAGCGAAGTCGGCCTGCGTATCGCCATACAGCGCCATGCGGCGGCGTGCATAGAGTGCGAAGTAGGTCGGGTTGGTGATGCCGAGACGGAAGCGCACCCAGTCCGGATCGTCCGGGCGCTCGCCCTTCTGTGGAGCGAGAAAACCTTTGGGCGTCGTGTCGGCACCGATCACCAGCGCAACTTCACATTCGCCGGCGAGGATTTTGGCACGCGCCGCAGCGAGTGCCTGCGAACCGGAAGCGCAGGCCGCATACGAGGTATTCACTTCGGCACCCTGCCAGCCAAGTGCCTGGCAGAAGGTTGCTCCGGCGACATAGCCGGGATAACCGCAACGCATGGTGGCAGCACCCGAGACGAACTGCACATCGCGCCAGTGGATGCCAGCATCCGTCAGTGCAGCACGTGCTGCGGCAACACCGTATTCGACGAAATTCTTGCCGAACTTGCCCCAGGGATGCATGCCGGCGCCGATGATGGCGATTTCCTTGTTCATGCCTGACCTCCTGCGGGTTTCCATTTCCAGGTCGTCTTGGCAGCAGTCTCGTCTTCCGAGAGTACGTCGATAACGAGCTCCATGGCCATACCAACCTTCAAGTCAGCGAGATTCACGCCCTTCACGAGTTGGCCGAGCACGACCATGCGTTCCTTGTCGAGCTCGACGGCAGCAATACCGAAGGGCTCGAACGGCTCGGACGCGATGTAGGGCTCGGGTGGTTTGTAGGCGGCATTGGTGTACGACCACAGCTTGCCGGTGCGCGACAGCGGCACTTCGACAAACTTCTCGCTATTGCAATCGGGATTGCGGCAAAACGTTGTCAGCTTGGGAAAGTAATAGGTGCCGCAGGCTTCGCAGCGCGAACCGATCAGGTGCGGTTCCTTGCCTTCCGCGGAGAACCAGCCGTCGAGGACCGGCACGCGGGCCTTTTCACTCGTTGCGCTCATCGCGGTTCCTCATGCGGCCGGCCGGATGGCGGGCGGGTTGTTCTTGATCACCATGCCGCGCATATTGTGCGGATCAAGGCGGCGAATGATCTCCAGTTGCGCGGCGGTCGGCATGGGGGTTTCTCCCATATCATCAGCCTTCAGCAGCGGGAAGCCGGTGGCGGCCTGCACCTGTTCGAAGCTCACGCCGGGATGCAGCGACTTGACGCGGATCGCATGCTCGGGACCCTTGAAGTCCAGCACGCAGAGATCGGTGACGATCACACGCAGGTCAATGAAGTCGTTCTTCATGCCAGGGCCGAAGCGCGCCGGGTTGTAGCCGGGGCCGGAGACCATATCCACCTCGTTGGCAACGAAAACACGCGGGCCATGATTCGGCACGAAATAGGAATTGGCGTGATTGATATTGTTACCCGGCAAGCCGCGCACACCGAGCACGGCGGATTTCGGTTTAGCGTAGTCGCCGCCGATGCAAGACAGATTAGACTGGCCGAAGCGATCGATCTGGGTCGGGCCGATCATGGCGTGGCGCTTGCCGCCCCAGACGCATTCGAAGACGCGGTCGAAGCTCATGTAGCCTTCGAACTTCGCCACGTAATCGCCGCGCGGCCCGAGTGGCACGGGCTCGGAAACCAGGAAGGTTTCGCTGTCGGTCATCAACAGTTCGGGGCTATGCGTGAGCTTCGCCAGACTTGCGCCGAGACGTGGCACGGTGGTGATGCCAGAGGCGAGAATCTCTCCATCGCCGCGCCAGGCTTCGGAGCAGGCGACGATCATCAGTTCGGCGAGAGTGCAATCGGTAGCTTGGGTCATGTCTCGATACCTCAGAAAATGGGCGTGCGCAGTTTGCTGATGCGCTCGATGCCGCCGTTTTTGGCGAGGTACTCTTCCTCGGTGCAGCGGATAAATTCGTCGCAATACTTTTCCCAGCCACCTTCTTCCGCCGCACTGGTGTTGTATTTTTTCAGGTGGTCCATGTCCCAGCC
>DAOLZE010000067.1:0-10667 GCA_035426125.1 Rhodocyclaceae bacterium | reverse complement strand
GTCGCCCTGCTGGTGTCGGGTGGGCACACGCAGTTGATGCATGTCACCGGAGTGGGCGCTTACCAGTTACTCGGCGAATCGCTCGACGATGCGGCCGGCGAGGCCTTCGACAAGACGGCCAAGCTGCTCGGTCTCGGTTATCCGGGCGGTCCGCTGCTCGCCCAACTGGCGGCAACCGGACAGCCGGGACGCTGTAAATTGCCGCGGCCGATGCTGCATAGCGGCGATCTCGATTTCAGTTTTTCCGGCCTGAAGACGGCGGTGTTGACGGCGGTACGGCATCAGCATGAAAGCGGCATTGCATCCGCCGATCTGGCCGCCGAATTCCAGGAAGCTGTTACGGAAGTGCTGGTGGTCAAATCGTTAGCTGCTGTGCGCCAGTGCGGCATGCCCCGGCTGGTGGTGGCCGGCGGTGTCGGCGCCAATCTGCGTTTGCGCGAGCGGCTCGATGCAGCGGCAGCAGCCCAGGGCGTCAAAGTGTTCTACCCGGAGCTTGCCCTGTGTACCGACAATGGCGCGATGATTGCCTTTTGCGGTGCGCAGCGTTTACTGGCAGGCGCGCAGCCAGGCGCACCCGGCGTGTTCTCGGTGCGGCCGCGTTGGCCGCTTCAGGAGTTGCTGTCCTGAGATTTTTTGCCGGCACCGATTCGGCCTTCAGTGCCGTCGAGTAACTTGCGAATATTTGCCTGATGGCGCCAGATCAGCAGCAGCGACATGGCGGTAACGCAACTTGCGGAAAATACATCATTGAGCAGCCACCAGCCGGCAATTGCCGTGACCACCGCGGCGATCAGCGCCGCCAGCGAGGAGTAGCGCGTGATTACGGCGACCAGCAGCCAGGTGGCACCGGCTGTCAACGCCAGCCAGCCGGATAAGCCGACCAGTACGCCGAGTGCCGTGGCTACGCCCTTGCCGCCTTTGAATCTGAGGAATAGCGGGAAGGCGTGACCGATAAATGCCGCGATGCCGGTCAGTGCGATTATTGGAGCATCGGCACCGAAACGACCTGCCAGCCAGACTGCCAGCCAGCCCTTTGCAGCATCGCCGAGCAGGGTCAGAATCGCGGCAAGCTTGTTGCCAGAGCGCAGCACATTCGTCGCGCCGGGGTTGCCGGATCCATAGCTGCGCGGATCGGCGAGACCGAAGGCGTGCGAGACAATCACCGCGAATGACAGGGAACCGAGCAAATAGCCAAGGACAGGGAAAACCGGAAAAATTGTGCCAGTCATGGATGTGGTCATGTGCTCTCGCCTAGAATAGGTGCAATTCTAGCCAATTAAACAATCATGGACTTCATCTTTATCGACGACATGCGCGTCGAGGCGCATGTCGGAATCTTTCCTCGCGAGCGGGCGGCTGCGCAGACGCTGGAAATCAGCCTGACTTTCGGTGTTCCCGATGCGGCGGCGAAGGACGACGATATCGCGTCCACCATTCGCTATGACGAAGTTATTGACCGGATACGCCAGGAACTCGGCGAGCGGCATTTCAATCTTCTGGAAACACTCGGTGAATATGTCATCGGCTTGATGCTTGATGAATTCGGCGCGCCCTGGGTAAAAATTTCCATCGTCAAGCTCGGTATCATGAAAGGCGTGCGCCGCGTTGGTGTGCAGATCGAGCGTAGCAAGGGAGGGTGATCCGCCGCCTGCTGCTGTTGGTTATCCTCGCGGATGATGTTGTGCATGCAATAGCTTCAGCCGTTCGCGAGCAACATGAGTATATAGCTGCGTTGTTGAAATGTCGGCGTGGCCGAGCAGCAATTGCACCACGCGCAGATCGGCGCCGTGGTTGATCAGATGTGTGGCGAAGGCGTGGCGCAGGACATGCGGCGAGATCGATTTGTGGATGCCGGCGCGCAGTGCATAACGTTTGATGAGTACCCAGAACATCTGCCGGCTGAGTCCACCCCCGCCGGTTTTGGCACCTATCCGGCTATTAACAAAAATTTCGTCGCAGGTTCGTCCCTTGAGCAACACGGGGCGGGCTTCGGCCAGATAGCGCTTCAGCCAATCTACGGCAAATTCACCGAGCGGCACCAGGCGCACTTTGCTGCCCTTGCCACGAATGCGGACCACACCTTCGTCGAGGCCGGTCTCGAACAGCTTCAGATTGACGAGTTCGCTGACGCGCAGGCCGCTGGCATACAGCACCTCAAGCATGGCACGATCGCGCAAGCCGAGCGGCGTGGCGATATCTGGTGCGGCGAGTAGTTTTTCGACATCATCTTCCGAGAGCGTTTTGGGAAAGCGTTGCGTCAGCCGTGGTTGATCGATGTTGAGCAGCGGGTCGCGGGTGATGCGCCCCTGTGTCAGCAGAAAGCCATAGAAGCGCCGCAGCGCAGCATGCAGACGGCGCTGGCTGGCCGGTTTCGGGCGTTGGTCGGGTGGCCGCAGATGCAGATGAGCGAGATAATCCTTGATGCTGTTTTCATCAACGTCAAGCAGCTTTTTTCCGCTGACATTCAGCCAACCGGCAAACTGCGCGAGATCGCTGCGGTAGGCGGCCAGGGTGTTTTTCGCCAGGCCATCTTCCAGCCACAGGTTGTCGACGAATTGATCGAGCAATGCGGCGTCTTCCGCCATCGGCAGACTCATGGTGTGTCTCGTATGCCTCGCACGCCTTCGTGGGCGAGCAGCCATCGTTTGATGTCGAGCAGCAGACCGCCGTGTTCCCGGTTGAAGCCACCGAGCCCGCCGTTGCTGGCTACGACACGATGGCAGGGAATCACCAACGGATATGGGTTGGCACCACATGCACCGCCAACCGCGCGCGGCGCACTGTGAAGTGCCAGTGCCAGCGCTCCGTAGGTGCGGATTTTTCCATAGGGAATTTCGCTAATCTGTGCCCATACGCTGCGTTGAAATGGTGTGCCAGCCGGTGCCAGTGGCAGGGTAAAGGCGAAGGTTGAATCCCGCAAATAGCAGCGCAATTGCCGCGCGGCTTCCTGCGCAAGCAGTGTCGTTGCAGCAATCTCGGCACATGGTGCGAGAAACTCGATGGCACTGATTTCATCCGCGGTGCAACGCAACCCAAGCGCAAAGCCAGGCGCTGCAATCACTGCTTGAAATGGTTCTATCTCAGTGGCGTTATGCGAAGGTATCATTGATTTTTTTGTCATGATCTGTGCGGGGAACGTCAATTGTTTCAATTGTGCGACCAGAGTCGGGCAGCATCGGATATGGTTATACTTGTGACGTCGAATCGGAGATTGTGGAGATTGTAAATTGCCGATATTGTCGGCCAATCGTTTTTTTGCAACTCCACATGGCGGAAGCACGCGTATTTTTCTGTGTCTGCTGCTCTGCGGTTCCTGCTTGACTCAGGCGCATGCTGGAAGCCCGCAGGATATCGAGGTTCATGTCAGCATCAATGACGAGACGGTCATTGTCGATTCAAAATTCAGGGTTGCTGCAACACCGCAGGAAGCTTGGGCGGTGATGATGGATTTTGAGCATATGACCGACTTTATTTCCAGCCTTGAATCCAGCAAGGTGCTCTGGCGCTCGGGGAGCAAGGTGCACATTGAGCAAAAGGGCAAGGCGGCGCATGGCTTTTTTTCATTCGCATTCGAGGCCGTACGTGAATTGCAACTGACGCCCTTCGAGACAATTGAATCGCACCTGCTCAGCGGGAATCTGAAAAAGTTCGATGCGATCACACATTTGTCCGGTGACGCCACGGGGACATGGATTGTCTCGCACGCCGAATCCATTCCTGACATATGGCTCCCGCCATTTATTGGAGCATCCATCATCAAGGGTGATGTGTGCGATCAGTTGCAGGAAATGCGCAATGAAATCATGCGCCGCAAACAGGTGGCGACGGAGCGGGAAAGTACTGTCGTGCGGAAATAGGGCCGGACAAATTCGCAGGATTATTGCGGTTTGCCAAGCAGCGCATTCTTGAGATCGTCCTGCGCCGGTTTCTGCCCCAGCCAGATGTTCAGCACGGCGTTGAAGAAGTCCTCGCCGGCGATGTCGCCTGATTTCCGCTGGCCGTCGATACTCAGGTGCGTGCCGTGCCCGGGTAGCCAGTCAATAGTAATGACGGTTCCCTTGGGGGTCGTCTTGATGGCCAGCATGGCCGCCTTGAATGTTTCGATACGTGGCAGGAGCGATTCGAGTTCGGCTTCAGAATGATTCCTGCGAATGCCTTCGACGAGCGCATCGGCGAACTGCTCGGCGGTCAAGTCGCGCAAGGTGACGATCTGCAGGCGCTTCGGCCCGGTGAGTGCCAGCGCATCGTTGGCATTGTTCTTTGTTTCGCCCAGGTACAGGCCGATCGCATATACCCTGAGGAAGAACTTGGCACGCATTCCGGCGCCGTTGAGGTGCAGTTCGCTGTTGCCGAGATTGACTTTATCGGGGAAGGTGACACCGGCAATCTCGCTGGCGGCATGGCTCAGTCCAGCCAGGCACAGCAGCATGATGAAAATCAGTTTATTGATATTGCAGAAAGCGTTCATTTGCGTATCTCTCCATTGCCAAGGACGATCCATTTCTGGCTGGTTAGCCCTTCCAGTCCGACCGGACCGCGCGCGTGGATCTTGTCGGTGGAAATACCGATTTCGGCGCCAAGCCCGTATTCAAACCCATCAGCGAAGCGCGTCGAGGCGTTCACCATGACGCTACTCGAATCCACCTCGCGCAGAAAGCGCAGCGCATGGCTGTAGTTTTCCGTGACGATGGCTTCGGTGTGTTGCGAAGAATAGCGGTTGATGTGGTCAATTGCCTCATCGAGACCGGCGACTACTTTCACGGCGATGATCGGCGCAAGATATTCCTCGAACCAGTCCTGCTCGCTGGCCGCTGTGGCATTCGGCACCAGCGTAAGCGTCTCTGCACAGCCACGGATTTCAACGCCGCTGGCACTCAGCATGGTGGCGATGCGCGGCAATAGACTCGCGGCAACCGGGCGTGCAATCAGCAGTGATTCGGTGGTGTTGCAGGTGCCATAACGCTGTGTCTTGGCGTTCTCGACGATGGCAAGTGCCATCTCGTGATCCGCGCTTTCGTCGACATAGACATGACAGTTGCCGTCCAGGTGTTTGATGACCGGTACGCGTGCCTCCTTCGAGATGCGCTCGATCAACCCCTTGCCGCCGCGCGGCACGATTACATCGACATACTGCGGCATGGTGATCAGCGCACCGACCACTGCACGGTCGGCAGTTTCAATGACCTGCACCGCGTTTTCCGGCAGGCCGGCGACTTCAAGTCCGTGGCGCACGCAGGCAGCAATAGCCTGGTTGCAGCGCAGTGCTTCCTTGCCGCCGCGCAGGATGGCAGCATTTCCAGATTTCAGGCAGAGCGCCGCGGCATCGGCGGTGACGTTCGGGCGCGCCTCGTAGACGATGCCGATGACGCCGAGCGGCACGCGCATCCGGCCGACCTGGATGCCGCTCGGCCGGCGCTTCAGGTCGCTGATCTCGCCGACCGGATCAGGCAGCGCGGCAACCTGTTCCAGACCCTGCGCCATCGCCTCGATACTTTTGTCATTGAGTGTCAATCGGTCAATCATGGCTGCGTCAAGACCGTCTGCGCTGGCGGCTGCGATATCGGCGGCATTTGCGGCGAGCAGCTCTGCACTGCACTCGCGAATGCGCCGCGCCATTGCCAGCAGTGCGGCGTTCTTGGCTGCACTGCTGGCGGCGGCCATCAGCCGTGAGGCGCTGCGTGCGGCACGGCCGACCTGCTCCATGTAGCCTGGAATGTCGTCGATGATTTTGTCGATGCCATTCATGTGACGGCTCTCCGGGAAGTTTTGGTCAGGCGCAGGGCCAGTTGCAGGAATTCGTCCCACAGATCGCCGCGCGCCAGCCCTTTAATCATACGATCGATACGCGCCGCCTGCAACAGCGCGGCGCGCAGCAACGGCGTCGAACAGCGTTGTGAAGCGGTGCGATAGGCGCTCTGGCGCGCACCAAAAATTTTTGCGGTGGAGCAGGCGCTGTCGAAACTTGTTCCCTGGTCGAGCTGGATGCGCAGTTGCGCCAGTGTGCGTGTCTCTTGCGCCAGTGCCCAGAGCACCAGCGGCGGGGCGGTATCCTCAGCGCGCAGACCTTCGAGCAGCCGTGCGCAGCGTTGCGCATCGCCGGCCAGTAGCGCAGTGCGCAGCTTGTCGACATCGTAGCGGGTGACGTCGAGTACGGCTTCCTCGACCTGTTCCAGTGTCAGCTGACCTTGCGGATAGAGCAAGCCGAGTTTCTGGATTTCCTGATGTGCAGCGAGCAGATTGCCTTCGACATGACCGGCGATGAAGGCCAGCGCTTCTGCCGTCCCCGACTGTTTCTGCCGCGCCAGGCGCATGTCGATCCAGTCGGGCAGCAGATGCAGCGGCGGCGCATTGAGTTCGAGTACGACGCCGGCTTGCCCCAGCGCGGTGAACCAGGCAGCCTTTTTCGCTTGCCAGTCGAGTTGCGGCAGGGTAATCAGCGTCATCAAACCTTCGCCAGATTTTTCGCAATGGCGTTGCAGGGCTTCGCCGCCGTCACGGCCCGGCTTACCGCTCGGGATGCGCAGATCGATCAGCTTGTTGCCGCCAAATAGCGACAGGTTACCGCCAGCCTGCGCCAGTTGATCCCAGCGAAAACCTGCCCCAGCGACCAGCACTTCACGCTCGTCATATCCCTGTCCTCGGGCAGCGGTACGAATGGCGTCAGCCGCCTCAAGCACCAGCAGCGGCTCGTCGCCATGCACAACGTAAAGCGGTGCAAGCGGTCTGGCGAGATGCTCGGCGAGTTGTTCAGAGCGCAGTTGCATGAGTGATGGTCAGTCTGCAGAATCGTCGGCAGCCTGCGGTTTTGCAGCGGACATTCGTCGCAGCATCTGCTGGATCAGATCGCTCTGGATGTCGCGCCAGAGCAAAGTTTCCTCCGACTCCTTTGAGAGCACCTGAAAATCGGTATATGTCAGGTCGCGATGCAGTTCGATTCTCCCGGCGTTCACCCAGATTTTGCCCTTGGCATCAACCAGGCGAAAACTCACGGTGCGTACCAATTGATATTCGCGGGCACGACCAGAGGAAGAAAGGCTGAGAACATTCTTGGCAGTCTGGTCGTTGACGAACTGCAACATGACCTTGGCTTCCTTTTGCGTGGCGGCAATCCGCGTACTGGTGCCTGAAACGATTGCACGCTTCAGTTGAATGGCCAATTCATTGTTATCGGGCAGATTGATGTAGATGCTGTCGAATGGCAAGGTATAGGTTCCGCGCAACTGGAAGCCGCAGGCACCGAGCAGTAGCGTCAGGAGGGCGGCGAAGAAAAGACTTGGACGACGCATCATGGTGATCTTCCTCAGACAACGATATTGACCAAACGGCCGGGAACAACAATAACCTTTTTTACCGGTTTCCCTTCCAGAAATTTTTGTGTGATGTCACTGGCGAGCGCCGCTGCCTCGATGGTTTCCTTTGTTGCGGCGGCCAATATGTGCAGGCTGCCGCGATGCTTGCCGTTGATCTGCAATACCAGTTCGATTTCATCCTGAACCAGCGCTGCCTCCAGGGGTTCCGGCCAGGCCGCAGTCAGGATGTCGTCGCCATAGCCGAGTTCGCGCCACAGCGTGTGGCAGATATGTGGTGTGATCGGCGAGAGCAGGCGTAGCAGGATGGAGAGACTCTCGCCAGCGACAAGAGCATAGCTTGCGCTTGCTTGCGGAGCCTTCTCGAGCGCATTGAGCATTTTCATCGCTGCCGAGGCGACGGTGTTGAACTGGTGCTTGCCAAGATCGTAATTTGCCTGCCGGAGATTGATGTGGATTTCGCGTCTGACAGCGGCCAATGGGCCGTCGAGTTTCTCGGGAACGGCTTTGCCAGGCTCCGTACGATCATGCATGGAATGAGCGAATACCCACAACCGCTTGAGAAAGCGATACGCGCCTTCGACACCGGAATCCGACCATTCGAGCGTTTGCTCCGGTGGTGCCGTAAACATCATGAAGAAGCGTGCAGTGTCGGCGCCGTACTGGTCGATAAGCGTCTGCGGATCGACGCCATTATTTTTTGACTTCGACATAGTGCCGATGCCACCGGATTCGACTGGCTGGCCGTCGGCCCTGAGTGTCGCGCCACTGCGATTGCCCTTGTCGTCAAAGACGACATCCACTTCAGTCGGGTTGTAATAGACGATGCGGCCGCTGGCCGGTTTTCGGAAGAAGATTTCGTTGAGCACCATGCCCTGCGTCAGCAGGTTGGAGAATGGCTCATCGTAGGTGACGAGGCCGAGATCGCGCATCACCTTGCTCCATAAACGCGAGTAAAGCAGATGCAGTATGGCGTGCTCGATGCCGCCGATGTACTGATCGACAGGCATCCAGTAATCGGCGCGCGCATCGACCATGGCATTGGCATTGTCCGGGCTACAGTAGCGGGCGTAGTACCAGGACGAATCGACGAAGGTGTCCATGGTGTCGGTTTCGCGCTGCGCCGGTTTGCCGCATTTCGGGCAGGCGCAATTGACGAAGTCGGCGCGCTTGCGCAAAGGGTTGCCGGAGCCATCCGGCACGCAGTCCTCGGGCAGTACCACCGGCAATTGATCATCGGGTACCGGCACCGCGCCGCAGCTTGCGCAATGAATAATGGGGATCGGACAGCCCCAGTAGCGCTGGCGCGAAATGCCCCAGTCGCGCAGGCGGTAGGTCGTTTGCTTGTCGCCGAGATCTTTTGCGTGGAGATTGGCAACAATGGCGTCGATGGCTGCGTTGTAGCCGAGTCCGTCATATTTCTCTGAGTTGATGCAGACGCCGTGTTCCTTGTCGGCATACCATTCCTGCCAGGCATCGAGCGAGAAAGTTTTGCCGGGAACGGAGATGACTTGCCTGATCGACAGGCCAAACTTTCTGGCGAAGGCGAAATCGCGCTCGTCATGCGCCGGTACTGCCATCACGGCGCCTTCGCCGTAACCCATCAGTACGTAGTTGCACACCCAGACCTCGACCTTTTCGCCGGTCAGCGGATGCGTGACGAAGATGCCGGTGGGCATGCCTTTCTTTTCCATCGTCGCCATATCGGCTTCCATCACCGAGCCGTGCTTGCATTCGTCGATGAAGGCGGCAAGTTTGGGGTTATTCTTCGCGGAATGCGTGGCGAGCGGATGCTCGGCTGCGACGGCGCAGAAGGTGACGCCCATGATGGTGTCGGCGCGGGTAGTGAATACCCAGAGTTTTTCGTGCCGACCATCCAGTTCATATGGAAAGGCGAAGCGCACACCGAACGATTTGCCTATCCAGTTGGCCTGCATCGTGCGAACCCGCTCTGGCCAGCCCGGCAGCGTGTCGAGCGCTGCCAGCAGCTCGTCGGCATAGTCAGTGATCTTCAGGTAGTACATCGGAATTTCACGCTTCTCGATCAGTGCTCCGGTGCGCCAGCCACGGCCATCAATCACCTGTTCGTTGGCGAGCACGGTCTGGTCGACCGGGTCCCAGTTCACCGTGCCGGTCTTCAGGTAGGCAATGCCTTTCTCAAGCATGCGCAGGAACAGCCACTGATTCCATTTGTAGTATTGCGGCGTGCACGTTGCCAGTTCGCGCTCCCAGTCGATGGCGAAACCCAGCGCCTGGAGCTGTTTGCGCATGTAGGCGATGTTGTCGTAGGTCCATTTGGCCGGCGGTACGCCGTTGGCCATCGCCGCGTTTTCAGCAGGCAGACCGAAGGCGTCCCAACCCATCGGCTGCATGACATTGAAGCCGCGCATCTTGTGATAGCGGGTGAGTACATCGCCGATCGTGTAGTTGCGGACGTGTCCCATGTGCAACTTGCCCGACGGATAGGGGAACATCGACAGACAATAGTATTTCGGTCTCGCTGCATCTTCGCTGGCACGAAAAATGGCGCCTTGCGTCCAGTGTTGCTGGGCAGCCTGCTCGATCTGATTCGGGTTGTATCTATCCTGCATGGGGCGTCCAATAATTTATATCCGGGAATTCTTTGCGGACGGCGATTATACCCGGCGACAGGCGTGATGCCGTTATGGGGCAAGGCGTGAATCGGGACAGAAACGAATCGCAGTGGCCGTCGTTTTTGCTGACGGGGTCAGATTTCTCCGGGCGGGCCCGATTTCCCTGCGGATTACCCGATTTTCCGTGCCTGATCGGAACGTGCATTGTCAAAAGATTGACCAGCCAGGCATATACGCGCTTGACTTGGTTTTTGCAACGTAGCATAATCAGCCGTTTCGCTGGAGGGGTTCCCGAGCGGTCAAAGGGAACAGACTGTAAATCTGTCGGCTCTGCCTTCGAAGGTTCGAATCCTTCCCCCTCCACCAGAAGTAATAACATGCAGTGTGGCGGTATGCAGGGTGCAGAGTGTCTTGGGTCGGGCGGCGGAAAGCTGGTATCGGTTGTCTCGGGCAAGGCGGGTGTAGCTCAATGGTAGAGCAGAAGCCTTCCAAGCTTATGACGAGGGTTCGATTCCCTTCACCCGCTCCAGTTTTATGCGTATGTATCGGTTGTTTGTATTGATTGCGACATCTCGGGCCCATGTAGCTCAGTGGTAGAGCACTCCCTTGGTAAGGGAGAGGCCACGTGTTCAATCCACGTCATGGGCACCACGAATTTTTATCGGAACCCGCTACGGCGGAAATTTTTTGTATTTGACTTTGGGGTAGATGATCATGGCAAAAGCCAAATTTGAGCGGACCAAGCCACACGTAAACGTAGGAACGA
>DAOLZE010000066.1:0-10728 GCA_035426125.1 Rhodocyclaceae bacterium | reverse complement strand
GACTCATTCCCGTTTGAAAACTTACTTCGACGGTGAGGACCAGCGCCGTGCCGCGACCCGCGCCATGTTTGACCAGGCAGCCGGCGGCTATGACCAAGCCGAACGGATTACGGCCTTGGGCAGCGGTGCCTGGTACCGACGTAAGGTGCTGCGTCGCAATGGTCTGCGCGAGGGGATGACGCTCCTCGATGTGGCAGCCGGCACCGGCTTGGTCGCAGTCGAAGGCCATCGCTTGATCGGGCCTTCCGGGCGCCTACTGGCACTTGATCCATCGCCGGGTATGCTGGCTGAACTGCGAAAGAAGCTCGCGGTGGAAACCATTGAAGCCTATGCTGAGTCGATCCCCTTGCCGGAACATCACGTCGATTTTGTCTCGATGGGATATGCCTTGCGCCACGTCGGCGATCTTGACTTGGCTTTTGGCGAATACCACCGCGTTCTACGTTCTGGCGGTCGAGTCTGCATCATGGAAATCAGCCGACCAAAAAGCCGCCTTGGCCAGTTGGCGCTGCGCAGCTACATCAGTTGGGTGGTCCCTTTCTTGGCCCGCCTGATGCGCAGTCCAGCCGACGTCAAACAGCTCTGGGCGTACTATGGCGACACCATTGAATTGGCCATTGAGCCCGAGTGCATTCTCGATGCCATGCGCCGGGCCGGTTTTATCGATGTCGAGTGCGCAGTGACTTTCGGCGTCTTTCGCGAGTATTTCGGGTGCAAGGCCTGAATGTGTTGTGATGAATGTCACTGAAAATGACCGCCTCCCTTTGTCGGTGGCCCGCCATTACAATCGGCTATTTACGCCGATGCACATCAAGCGCTTACCTCAGAGTGGGTTGTGATCGCTGAGTATGGCCCGCTGGTTTCGGCACCGGAATTTTCGCCGTCAGTTTGACGGGCGCATGCTGCCGGTCGCGACGGTCGGCAACATGCGACGAACCTGGTTTTTGCCTTCCTCAACAACGCCCGCGGGGTGCCGAGCTGAGCCCCGGCCGGGGCTCGCTATCAATGCGCCGGGTTAGTGCTCTCTCAAATATCATTGCGGCAGCAGTCATGAGTCGATTGTTCGTGACCATGGTTGGCAATACGCGGCGCTTGAAGAGGAGGGGCTCCTGACGCAAATGTAATCATCAAGTCATGCAAATGAAAGTTTCAAAAGCGCAGACTTCGTGTTGTCATCAAGAGTTCAGTCGATTCAGATGTTTCCACCACTCGCTTGACGAACGATATTGAAGCTGCAAATCAGCATGGTCTGCCAGGCCGGCATTAAGCCTTTGAACTAAATCGCATCGTCAATCCACAATCATAAGAGTCACTTGTCCAGGTCCCGAAATCGCTACCATGCCCACTGACTTCGAATGGCAAGATTGCTATAACGTCGGGAACGCCGTCATTGACCAGCAGCATAAAAATATGCTCAGGCTGTGCTCCGAGGCAGCGCGGTGCCAAGAGAGTGCCGGACCCGAAAGTCGTGAAATGTTTCATGACATCCTGCACGAGATGGCTGTGTGTGCCAGAGTGCATTTTGTGACAGAAGAAGAATTGCTGCTTGCGTCCAATTACCCGATGCTGGCTGAGCATGTTGCAGAGCATGAACAGTTTCAAGTCCGACTAGCCGACTTCCTGTTCTCCGCTGTGGAAGGCGACCTGGATAGAACCGGCGTGTTTCATTTCCTGTCCGAATGGTGGGGCAGCCACGTCCTCGAATCTGATATGGCCTGTCGCTCGTATCTGGCAGAGACCGATACCAGTGGCCTGTATTTGAAAGCGGACGGGCTCGCATTCAATGCAACCTCCGGTTCGGATTAACTGCTGCTCCTGGCTCGCTGGCTTCATCACCTTCCGCTTGAATTCGTCGTTGAACTTTCTTCTTTTTGCCCTCTCACACAATTACGACAAATAGATAGTTGATCCAGCCATGAACACCCATGAGGTCGACGGGACTCGTCGCCGTTTCATTCATTCCACCGCTGCACTGGGCTTGTTGCAGGCTTTTCGCGGTCTTGCCCCGGCTTATGCGCAAGGAGTACCTGGTCCCGGGCGTTAGTTGCGCGTGGGCGGAGATCAGGTGACAGATCTCGTCGTCGCTCGCACGCCGTTCGGCTACGGTGGCCGCGAAAGCATGGCGGTGACGATCAATGGCAGTGTGCCCGGCCCGATTCTGCGCTTTCGCGAGGGCGAGACCGCCACCCTGCGCCTCACCAACCACCTGGACGAAGACACCTCCATCCATTGGCACGGCATCCTCATCCCGTCCGAGATGGACGGGGTGCCGGGTGTGAGCTTTCCCGGCATTCGCCCCGGCGAGACGTTCACGTATCGCTTTCAAGTGCGGCAGAGCGGTACTTATTGGTATCACAGCCATTCGTCGCTGCAGGAGCAACTCGGCATGTACGCGCCACTCATTATGGAGCCCGCCCGACGGGATCCCGTGGCTTATGAACGGGAGCATGTCATCGTGCTTTCCGACTGGACTTTCCACGATCCGCACCGACTCCTTGCGGTCATGAAGAAAGCGAGCGGATTCTT
Organism: Rhodocyclaceae bacterium; assembly: GCA_035426125.1. Classification (GTDB taxonomy): domain Bacteria; phylum Pseudomonadota; class Gammaproteobacteria; order Burkholderiales; family Rhodocyclaceae; genus Sterolibacterium. Next base: position 8,202 of record DAOLZE010000066.1, on the reverse strand, counting down.
CAATTTCCAGCAACGCACGCTGGGGGACTTCTTCCGCGAAGCGAAGCAGAACGGCTTCCGCAACACTTGGGAAGAGCGAGAGATGTGGGGTCGCATGCGCATGAATCCGACTGACATTCTCGATGTGACGGGTGCGGCGTATACGTACCTCGTGAACGGCCTTCCACCCGACGGCAACTGGACCGGCCTCTTCCACCCGGGAGAGCGCGTGCGCTTGCGGTTCGTCAACGCGTCGGCGGCAACCATGTTCAATGTGCGTATTCCGGGTCTGCCGATGACCGTCGTCGCCGCAGACGGGCAAAACGTGCAACCGGTGACGGTCGAAGAATTCCAGATCGCCATCGCTGAAACCTATGACGTGATCGTGCAACCGAATGGCGATCAGGCCTACAGCGTATTCTCCGAGGCGATTGACCGTAGCGGCTACGGCCGCGGAACATTGGCCCCGCGTCCAGGCATGTCGGCGCCGGTACCAGCGCTGCGCGAGCGGCCGCTGCGCACCATGATCGACATGGGCATGGAAATGGCGGGCGGAAACCATGGTCCCATGCAGGACGTGCAGAAGCCGATGGCGGAAATGGATCACGGCGGGATGAAGATGGATTCCATGCCCGGTAAGGATAGCCCGATCAACGGCAAGCATGGTCCGGACATGCACGGGCCCGGCAACCAAATGGTCGCGATGGTCCAGCGCAACCGTCTCGGTGAGCGCGGTACCGGGCTGAAAGGGGTCGGTCACCGCGTGCTCGTGTACACCGACCTCAGGGCACTTGAGTCCTCGCATGATCCGCGCCCACCTGAGCGCGAGATCGAGATTCATCTTACCGGCAATATGGAAGCCTTCATGTGGGGCATGGATGGCCTGAAGTTCTCCGAGTCCGCTGAGCCACCGAGATTCCGCGTCGGCGAGCGTGTGCGCATCACGCTGGTCAATGACACCATGATGGAGCATCCGATGCACCTGCACGGCGTATTCATGGAAATCGACAATGGCGCGGGGCTCGCGCACAAGCCGCGCAAGCACACCATCAACGTCAAACCGGCCGAGCGCCTCTCCTTCGACTTCACTTACGACGAGCCAGGCAACTTCGCCTTCCATTGCCATATCCTCTACCACATGGAGATGGGCATGTTCCGCTTCGTCAACGTCTCCGGAAAACCGCGGCGGTCACTGACATGAAAAATATTCGAGCCACGGTGAGCATCCTTACGCTGTTGCTGACTCTGCCAGCTTACGGTCAACAGGACCCCTTTCCCCTTCCGCCTAAGGATTGGCCCACGCCAGTCATGGACCAACAGAAATTCTCCTATCTCTTGCTTGATCGTTTTGAATACCGTGCCCAGCCGGGCAAGGACTTCGCGATGTGGGATGCGCAGGGCTGGTTCGGTGGGGACTACAACAAGGTCTGGATCAAGACTGAAGGCGAGGGCGAAGTCGGGGAACGCACCGAGCGCGCCGAAGTACAGGCGTTGTATGCGCGACGCATCTCACCTTATTGGTACCTGCAGGCCGGCGTGCGGCAGGAGATGAGGCCGCAGCCGGCGCGCAATAGCGCAGTAATCGCCGCACAGGGGCTTGCGCCATATTGGTTCAACGTCGAAGCCATGGCTTTCATACGCGAAGGGAGCCTTTCCGGTCGCATGGAAGCGGAGTATGACCAGTTGCTCACGCAGCAGTTCATCCTGCAGCCGCGGGTCGAGGCTGTGTTCGCCTCGTCAGCGGAGCCGGAGCGCGGTGTCGGCCGTGGAATGAACCATGTGGAATTTGGCCTGCGGCTGCGCTATGACATACGGCGCGAGTTCGCGCCGTATGTCGGCATCAATTGGACTCGTCGCCTGGGTGAGACGGAAGATCTGGCTCGTCAGCAGGGAAGAGAGGTCAGGGAAACGGCTATCGTGTTCGGGCTAAGGGCCTGGCTTTAAACATCCAGGATCGGCAGTCGGCATAACATTACAAAGATGTAATCAACAAGTCATCCAAATAACGGTTACAAAAGCGCAGACTTTCTGGTGTCAGGAATGCATCAGCAATTCAGACATTTCCCACCATTCTTTTGGAGAACAAACATGAAATTGCAATCCGCACTCTCAGTAATTCTGTTCGCAACCGCTGCCGCGCTATCCTGGGGGACACAGGCCGCCGATGCCGACAAAGCACCTACAGCCCCAGAAATGAAGACGGAGCAAGGTACCAAAGCCGTCAAGCCGCATTCGCACGTTGAGGAAAAGACTGGCATTCCGCAAAAGGCGCCGGCCCCCGTTGAGCCCGGCAAGAAGAATGCTGCGCAGGACAAGACAAAGCATTACCATCCTAGGGATATGAAATAACGGATTGTCGCCTTCTGGCTGTTCGCCAAAGCTAACCCTTTGCACAGGCCAGATGTCTCGGCAAGCGGCTTGGCGCTGATTGAGATAGCGCCAGGCTGGCATTCCAATGCATAGTGCAATTTTTCGTTATAACGAGTACCTACAACGCGAACCTGTCGTTGGCTTTTTCCGTTGCAGAGAAGAGAAGTAATCCATGATCAAGGTAGTGACCACGAGTCGTGATCCGGTGTGCGGCATGGCTATTGAGGTTGCTCGATCTTCACTCTTCGTCACCTATCGGGGCATGGTTTACCATTTCTGCTCGGCGCAGTGCCTCGAACGGTTCAACGACATCCCGGCGCTGTACACCGGGTCTCAACGAATCGCCGATATCCAGCCCATCCCGAAACGAAGGAAATTGCGACTGGTCGACGGAAGCGAATCGAACATTCAGCGCGCCTGCCTGCGGGTCGGCGAAATGATGGGCATCTCCAAAGTCATCCCGGCGAAGGGCTGCCTGCTTGTCGAATACGATTTGCGACAGACCATCCTGTCCCAAATCGAGGCGGTGGCAACTGCTGCCGAAGGGGTGAGGTTCAAAGGGGGATTCCACGGCTTCAGACGGCGTCTTTGGAAGCTTGTCGAAGCCAATGAGTTAGAAAATGCTGCCCATCCCGGTAGTGGGGCTTGTTGCAATCGTCCGCCCGCAAAGTTGCGTTGAGCGGCACTGCAAAAAGGCATCAATTCATTGGACTGATTGAAGTCCTGAAAAACGCTATCAAAAGGAAGGGCACGATCACCGCCATCCCCGGCGTATCGCTTGAGGATGGTGGTTATTCGCCGCGATTGTCTTGTTCAATTTGATAACTAAACACCGAACCCATCTGCTTAGCTAGCCATTCCCGCCGCCCAGAACCGGGGTACGTTGCTGCAAATCCTTCCAAAAGGCATCTTCCTTGCTCGGCTCATCAGAGCGAATTGGCCCTCTTGCACCGCGCAACGACGGTGATGATAAGCGGAACCTTTCGTACATGTCACCTTCGTACCGTGCGGAAGTTTCAGTCTTGACGGCTTCATTGGCACGGAGCGGCCCTCTTGCGCCGAACTCCTGCCGTGCTTCGGACGACAAGACTTCGAAAAGATTTCCCTCATATACGGCAGCACCCAGCGCGGAGGTGGCACTGAACAACAATGCCGCAACTGCTGAACCAGACTTCAGTAACAGACTCTTTTTCATCTCAGTTCTCCTTCACTTCTCCTTCAATTATCTCGGTGATCGATCTGGACAGCTCTGTTTGTCCACTCACGATTTCATCTTAGGACGGGCTTCCCAACGGGAAGGTGGCCTGCAAATTACAATTGCGTCAGGTGACTGTCAGTGAGCGCCGTCTTGGATCCAGTGCATGATTGCCGTATGGAATCCACCGTAGATCACTGTATTGGTGCCACTGGCCAACATGAAAAATGCGATAACGGGCTGCGTTCAAACAGCGACAAACCTGGCTTTTCATGACAATTTGCCAACTGCTTTGTAATTCGATGGTTATGTTCTCGACAGCCACCGGGCTGCACACTGGATCCATCAAGTACCAGCAGAGGAGAATGTCATGCGTATCGCACTCGTTCCAATTTTTGCCGGGATTGCCTTTCTGACGCTCACGGCATGCACCTCGGTGCCATCGGTCAGTGAGATTCCGGCAAGCATCGCCAATGCCACAACAGCCACCGAGCACCAGCGAATAGCTGCCTATTTCGCGGAGAAGGCGGCCAGCTACGACGCCGAAGCGGCTTGGCATGAAAAGATGGCGCTTTCCTACGCCGGCCGCCCGAAAGGTGATCTGGCGGCAATGGCCGCGCACTGCCGTTCGTTGCGGGAACAGTTTGTCAATGCAGCCAAGGACGCGCGTACCCTGGAGCAGGCGCACCGCCAATTGGCCAACAGCACCTTGAAATAGATTTCGTCACGGGAAGTCGGTCGTTTCCCACAGAGGTTGCATCATGCAATCCAAAATAACTGGCACGCCGCCCCTGCTGACACGGTGTACTGTCTTTAAGAGGAGACAATCATGCGCAACAACAAGCTCGTTTTGGGTTTGTCGAGTCTTGCACTACTGGTCCTGACAGCATGTACTTCCGTGCCGCTGTCGTCTGAAATTTCCAAGGACATCGCCAGCGCCACGACCGCGGCCGACCACCAGCGGATCGCCAATTACTTTTCGCAAAAAGCGGCCAATTACGACGCCGAAGCAAGCCTGCACGAAAAGATGGCAAACTCCTATGGGGGTTACCCAAGGGGGCCAATGTCATATATATCCCACTGTCGCTCATTGCAGCGGGGGTTTAGCGCTGCCGCCAATGATGCGCGTGCGCTGGAACAGGCGCATCGCCAATTGGCCGCTGGCGTCGGTAAATAAATCATCCTGCAATGACATGTTGGGTCGGCGCCTGAAGCGTGTCATCGTGCAATCTGCGAGCACCATCTGCCCGATTGAATAAAAAGAGTTTCTCCAGTGGGGAGTCAATGCAAAAAATCATCATTGCCGCCTGTCTCGGCGCCACTGCTTTGCCTGTCGTTGCCCAAACCGCTGAAGCGGCGCCTGCACCCAGGCACTTGCTATCCGGGAACGTCGCGGTAGTGAGCGAATACGTCTTCCGCGGTCTGTCACAAACCAACGGCAAACCGGCCGTGCAGGGCGGGTGCGACTATGCTCATTCGTCGGGCTTCTATGCCGGCACCTGGCTTTCCAATATTTCCTGGTTCACGGACCAGAACGCCGGCGTCAAGAATGCACCTGTTTCACTGGCCTCCCCGGGCAGTGTCGGTGCGCCCTATAGCGTTGGTGCTAGCAATACAGCCAGCCTGGAGTGGGATCTCTATGCCGGTTACAAAAACACCATTGCCGTTAACTGAACCTACGATGTCGGCCTCATCCGCTACTACTATCCAGGCCGCTTCGACAATCTGGGCGCTTATCGCCAGCCCAATACCACCGAGGTCTATGGCGCCATCGGTTACAAGTGGCTGACCCACAAATACTCCAGGGCGATCAGCAGCTACACCTCCAGTTCCTGGTCAGTGCATTCGACTCATACCGGCACCGCTTCGGCCAGCACCTTCGCCCGGAGCTTCTCAGGCAGCGCCTTCGGCGTCACCACGTCCACCGGCACACCGAGCAGTTGAAGCAGTTCGTGACGAATTGCGCCGATATCGAACAGTGTCGTTTCCGGGGTCGGATCAATCAGGATGTCCAGATCGCTGCCCTCGATATCATCACCGTGAGCGACCGAGCCGAAAATACGCGGATTGCTGGCGTAATGTGACGCTACGATGCGTCGGATATCTCCCCGATGGGCGGCGAGAGCTGTGGAAGGTTTCAAGCGTCGAAATCCAAGTTGGCACGGCAAGCCTTGATATTTAGTATCCCGACTCCGCGCGTAGGTATGCGTTACGGATCGCGCGAGCGTCCGTCAGTGAGTGGTGTGGTTTCTGATCAGGGTGGCGCAGTAAAAAAGCTGCCATTTCGTCGTTGAACAAACTGCGCTGCGTGCCGTTTGTGAAGTTATCTGGGGTTTTCTGGAAACGCCAGTTCTCAGGGATGGTTTTGCCAAGTGACGCGAAAGTCTTGGTCAGTATCTTCTGATCCCAATCGGAATCGGCGACGAATAGGAAATCTCCGCCCAAGTTGCTGAGCCAATCGGTTAGCGATGAGAGGAAGTCGGCTGTAGAAATCGGGCGCAATGACAGCAGAGGCAAAACTGTTGCCTTCACAAAATCATTGCATGAGTCTTCTTCGTAGTCGGAGAGTTCCGCGTAGAACTGATCGCCCGATTGGCTAATGAAGCCCGCTGAGATCAATGATGCGGAGCCGTGCAGATCGGTGAGTTCACAGTCGAAGAAAAGGTGCGTGAGCATTTTCTAATTCCGTTGACATCAAATTTTATTTCCATAGCCGATTTGCTTGGAGAATATCTCCCTGAACGGTTAGGTGTTCTCGAAGACGGTCTGGGCTTCCGGGAGAGTTTGTGACAGCACCGCTGACACTATTGCCGGGCTCAACATCGTACGCTCGAACAAGACCGCGTTGAACTGGCGCTCCAGCTCGCATCTGCTTCACCTCTTCTGGATGGCCTGGTGCATCTAGAACATCCTTTCTTCAGGAAAACTGTTCCTGGTAACTCATCGAGGTAAGCCTCGACTTCGCGATAGGTATCGCAATCGACCGCCGCCAGGTAACTCCCAAAATCGCGATAGTCGGAGGGGATTTCGTGGTGAAGGTCGAAGCCGTTGCCAATGATGTAGAGCGCTGCCGACAGATTCATCGCGCCACGTCAGGAAAGGGGCGCTCACGCTCAGTCATCACGCATCACCTTTTCGTATAGATGCAAGTGATACCCGCAAAGCCCACCGTTCGCCTGGTCCTCTTGGCGTAGCGGTTCCTCACAGAGCGTGCATTCGGGGTAATCAAGTTCCGCTTCGCACCACAAGCAACGTTGCTCGCTGATGACGAAGGTTGAGCGTCTGCATGCATTGCACTCCTCGACATCGGCTTCGCCGCCATCGCGAGGATCATAGTCGTAGGCGTCGTTGAGCTCCTTGACCATCAGCGGGCCGATCAGGTCGGAATAGCCGCAGGCCACACAGACGTACCTGAAAGTATCGTCTTGGTTTCCCACGCTGGTGCCTTCCTCAATATCGTCCTGACTCGGGCGTAGGAGGGAGGAGCCGCAGTCCTCGCATTTGCACCTTTCAAGCCAGGGCTGCATCATCTCGGGGGCACCGGCATCCGCCCACGCGGCCTCGCACGCAGCGATGGTATCGATGAAGAAATTGTGGTGGGCGAGCAGGACTGACCAGGCTGTGCCGAGTAATTCGGCCGGCTGCTCGTTCAATTGCGTCAGGATGAAATCGCGTAATACAGGGAACAGTTCGGCAACGAAATCGGCCACTTCGCCCAGGGTATTTGCTGGGTGTAGATGTTCCAGGTGATTCCGACAATCCTGCAGCTTGTCGATGGTGGGCCAGTCGACTTCTATGCCAAATCCTTCAAACCGCTTCTTGATGGTGACCACATCGATGGTTGTCCGCTTGAACTTGCCGACCGGCTTCCATTCGATACCACCGTTTCCGTCAGCCTGAGGGAGAACCTCCGGGGGGTTAAAGATAAGCACAGAGGCCTCATCGGGGTCATCGACCGAAACCGCGATCTTGTACTTGAATAGGAGCAGGATGCCTGCGAATAGATTGCGTACGGCCGAGAGTGCGCGAGCCGGATCTCCACCTTGATCCTTTGCCAACTTGCTACGCTGGAAATCCTCGATACCGAGGCGAATCGAGGTCAAGGCATTTTCCTTTAGTTTTTCTGCATCCAGTTCTGGCATGGTGTGTTGTCTTTTCAGCAAAGGATAATCGGATATCCTAGACATTATGCCTAAACGCTCCAGCACAGGTCGGCTAGACCTCAATCAACTAGCCAAGCGTATCGTCGACGAAGCAACCGGCGAAGCGCCATCAACTGAACCGAAGCCAGAGAAAAACAAAGCCGCCCAGGAACTAGGGCGGCTCGGGGGCTTGAAGGGCGGTGCTGCTCGTGCAAAAAAACTGACCGCTGAAGAGCGGTCAGAGATTGCTAAATTGGCAGCCGCAGCCCGCTGGAAAAAGTCTTCTTAGGCAGCTTCTTGATCGTCGCTTGGCGCATTGATTCGCCACTCTACGTCATCAGTAAAGTCCAATGGCATTACGATCGGTTCTTCGTTCTCATTGATTCGATTCCAATGCATAACATCGAACGTTAGTTGGACGGCATCACCAACCATCTGCTCCCGTCGTTGCTGGAGAGCTCGGTGTGCGACAGGGCGAGGTGCGGTATCAATGTCATGCCACAAAGTTAGCTGCTG
>DAOLZE010000065.1:0-10860 GCA_035426125.1 Rhodocyclaceae bacterium | reverse complement strand
GGTCGATCCCCGCGTACGCGGGGGAGACTCTACAACTCAACAGTATGAATTATCACCAAATTATAAAAGAGCGTGTTAACGGCGTGTCGCAAGCATGCCGTCAATTTCAATCAACTGAACAGGCGGCAGCCCCAAAGTCGCTGCCGCTTGGCCTCCGGGCATGCTCGTATCCGCCCAGAGCATGACGATGGAGGCCTCTTTCTCATTCGGAAACCAGTCGCTCAACACATGCCAGATTCGCTCTCGCACTGCGGGCGTGATGCGTGGGGCGCTATAAACACCCGGCGCGAGTTCCAACATTGACGAGGCGAGGAATCCACGTACTCGGTCACTCACGTTGCGTGTCACTACCACCGTCATTGACATTGAACAATTCCTTGATGCGTTCGATCATGTGCGAAATGAGTTTCGTGCGACGAAATTCCATTGCGGCTTCCCTGCGCAAGGTTCGCTCGATAATCAGGGCAGGATCGTCAAGCGCCTTGCGTGCGACTTTGAAGGCCAGCGGTATCGTGACTTCGGCGCGGTAAAGATCGGCTATGTCGAGCGTAAAAGCATTGCTCGAATCTTCGTGGATAAAACCGAGTGGCGGTAGTGCGCCCACAGCGGCAACGGCCACGTCGGCCGCACATTCCACAAAGGTGGCAGCGTGGTTGATTGCCTGGTTTGGAATGTCCGTTGCGTTTGGGTTGCTTCGGTCGTATCGACGCCCCTGCCAGGGAACGCGAAATCTGTCAGCGACAAGCTTGTATGTTTCCTTCATACGCGCACCTTCGATGCCGCGCAGTACCGCGATGTCGCGATGTGGCAAGATTTTGCCAAAACGGAAGGCGTACATACGGCGTGCTATCGACAATCGTTCGCCTTCATCTGTCCAAAGCCGCGCCTGTGCCCGAGCTATGTCGCTGTGCCCTTGGCCCATCGGCGGTGCGGTGTAGAACTTGGTGCCGCCTTCGCCCACGGCGGCAAGCAGCGTGCCGTGGCGTGCAAGGATTCGTAGCGCATCGTGGCTGACGGTGGAACCGGGGCCAAGTAGAATGAGCGAGACGTTCTGATAGGGAATGGCATAGTCGCCGGCTGCGAGGTCGTCCGATTGTGTGCAGACGAAGCGCAGGGTTCCATCTTCGACGAACAGTCGTCCGCGCGACAGCCAAATCAGGCCGTGCCTGTCGGCATGGGGAATGCGCGATTCCGCAAGCCCAAGCCTGCCGGAAAATAGCGAGCTGGCCACAATGATGGGCAGTCAGTCTGCCTGGCGTGGTGGCCGCAACAACAGCATGCCGAAGCCAAAGGCGCGATGCCGACCGATACCCCTTGCCAACAGGCGAGCGAAGGCATCAGGGTTTTCGATCATCAACTCGCCCGCGAACAGCGCGTCCGGCCGTTCGATGGATCGATGCTTATTGCCTCCGGTCGCGTGAGTGTGCCGCTGGCTGCGCACTCGCTGAAAGCCTATCAGGTCGATTACGTTCGGAACTATCTGTGCCGCATCCTCCTTGTTCAACTGACGGCCTATCCATTCCGCATATACCTGCGGTCGTGTCGGTGGCTCCGTAGCGGCTGCTTCGGCTCTGCTCACGGCAACGAGATAGACATCGCGCTCCCGATCGGCGCGGCTTACCGGGCAGGCGCGCACTTCAAAACCAAGCCGGCGCCCTTGTTGCCAACTATCCGGCATCGATTTTCCGGCAGCATCGGACCATGTGCAGACGCTCAAGGCATCCGGTTCGGCGAAGACGTGAGCATGATCGGTCAGGGCTTCGATGGATTGATTTGCGTATCCGAGCATGCGCAAGCCCTGCCGGTTCTCCAGAAGCCGAAATGGCTTCGGCGCTTGTTCGCCCAACGTCGCGGCAAGCCAGGCGTGTGCGGCATAGCCAAAATCCTCGCCTGCCGTCAGCCGGTGCCCTTGCCGGTGGGTAAAACGCATCAGTCGTGCGGCATCGAGTGGCAGGTCGATCATGAACATGCTGGCATCTCCTCAATGAAACCTTCCACCACGATGCGTCGACCGGAATGCCATTGGTTTTTCCAGTCACGCTGATCGTAAATCGCTTTGGTCTGCTCTTCCCGGTTGTCACCCAACTCAGCCGGCCAGCGGGCTGACATTCGCGGGTTCTTGGTCGGGCGTGTCGGACACTGAATGCGGGGAATGATTTTCAGGATGGACAGGACATCGTCGCCGGAAGCTTGCCCAATAAGAATGGGTGAGTTCGGCAGACAGGTCTTGCGACCTAAAAATAACGGTCGTGCCGGTTGTTTCAGCGCCGCTTCCAAAATGGCGAGATCAGGCACTGTGTCATCGGTCAGAGTGAGAGCGGCGGTCAGCACACCGTTTGCCCAATAGTGGCGGTAGCGGATATGTGTTCCTTTTTTTGCTTCGCCTCCGGCTCGGTGTTCAGGCGTGCCGCGTGTTGTCCAACCCGGCTCAGCCATCTTGGGCTGCCCGAGGTCTACCGTGTGGTAATCGACGATGGCTTCCGGCTCGATGTCCCAGCGCGAAGCCACGATCAACCGTTCCTGCAACGCGCCGGTCTTCTCGTTATCGCCATGCGTCCAGCCCAGTGCATTTGCCAACAGCCCGGCAAACAGCGACAGTCCGGGGAAGCGTTCGGTGACATTGTGGTGATCGACAATGACCCCGCCAAAGCTCATCAACGGTGCGTCGAGTCGCAGAATGAGCGCGTCCATCAACCTGCACCGAAAACGCTGTCCAGTGCGGCGGCGACTGTGTCGATGAGCGGCGCGGCGGTGACGCTCGCCAGCTTCGTCATGTTCTGCGTCGAGGCCACAAAGCGCTTTTCGTTGCATCCATACATCGCGTCGATCCCCGTCAGGTGATCGCCGAGGGCGTCTACAGACTGCTGCATCGGGTCGCTGGTGAGCTTCATCGCCTTGAGGTAGGCGTTGGCCAGTGTGCGCGGCTGATTCCTGCCGGATTCCAGCAACACGCAGGCAGCGCGAGCGTAAGGCGCCGTCGAGCCAAGTTTGGCGCCAGGGCTGACGGTAGCGATGGCGTTGATCAGTCCCGTAAGTACGTTACGTGCATCGGTCAGCATTTCCTTTGGCTGAGTGGCCCAATCCTTGGCGTCACAGCCGCACAGATTGGAGACGAGCAGCGGCACATCGACCACTACGTAGCCATAAAACAGGCCCGCGCCGAGTTCCGTGTCACCGGCGTGGGCAGCGCCGGTTTCCTCATCTCGGTTCAGGTCGTCAACCACTGTGAAGTAGTCTACTTCGGTGGTCAGGGGGTGTACCGTAAAGGAGTGCGCTACGTGTACTGCGGCATCCGAGCGGGTCAGGATGTCAGAGGTGACGAACCGGCCGAATAAAGCCCCTTCGATACCTGCATAAAGCGGTTGTGTATCCTCGGACCGAATGAGCGCATCGACCATGGTATTGCCATCCTTGTCACGCTCACGCCAATTAAGGAGCACACGCTCACGGATACCTTTGCGGACCCCACGAATAAGCTTCTGTCGACGGGCATCCTTAGTATCACTCTTGGTTTCTTTGGCCATTTCATCCTTGACTGTTTCATTGACTTTCTTGGCAATTTCCTCGATCTCACGAACAAAAAACTGAGCTTCAGGCTTTCCAAAAAGTGCGGGTTGTTTAGGTCTCGGAATCGTTTCCCCTCTGTCGGGATCGATCTTCATCGCTTCGGGTATTTCAAGCGGGGTATCGAGCTTTGCGGCCTCTAACAGTTTTTCAATGTCTTTTTTCTTCTTCGATTTCGTAAAGCAACCACACGCCAACTCCCAAGTAGCCGCGACTGCGATTGCTCTGCATTCGTCCGGATCTAGAAAGTGCTTCTGTAATTCGTCGATGACTGCAGGCAAGACAGCACGATCAAAAAAATTGCGGGTTCGCCAACCAGTATTGAACTTCTTCCAACCATCATGTTGTTGCTCGATGACTGAGCGTAAGTTCTCTGTCCAGTGTCGTTTCATACATTGGGACGAGACGCGCATGCGCTCGGCGTTGCCGAAGGGAATACGCTTGGCAAGACCGGCATCGTCGCGGTTGAGCAGGGCAGCGGCGTAAGACGTGAGTGTGTGGATTTGCAGAAACATGATGGTCATTCCTCCCGGTTGGTGGATTGCTGATTTTTTTGCAGGGTGCGGTAATAGTCGCGGGCGATGCGGGTATTGATGCGTTCGCGGAAATCAGGTGCGCCGGCGAAGAGCAGGTCGGCGAACTGGCGCCAGTCGCAGGCGATGCCCTTGGCGGCAACCTGTCGCGCGGCACGCAGCGCGAGCGCCCGCAAGGTGTCGTCGCTGGCAGCAAGCAGGCGTTCCAGCCGGCTTTCGGCAAAACGCGCCTCGGCGAGCGCCGCGCCGAAGGGCGTGGCCGGGTTGTATCCCCCATCCCGTTGAATCGCCAGCGCGCAGATGAGAGTGCGCCAATCGGCAAGCCATCGCTCGGCCTGCCAGGTTTCATCGACCTGCGCCAGCAACAGGCGATGCAGTGCGAGCGGTGCGGGCCCGTCCAGCGCCATGCGCTTGAGCGCCGCACGTTCTCCGTTGGATATGCCCGCGCTGGCCAACAGGGCCGCCAGCGCAGGAACATGAGCGGCGGGTGTGCGTGTTTCAGGGGTTGTCATGCGTCACCTCCATGAATTGCGAAAAGTTCTTTTTCAGGCTGCCGAGGAAAATACCCTGGGCCTTGGTCTTGGCACGGTATGAGCGGCCGTGGCGCTGTGGCACACGGCCGAAAGCACTATCAAGCGTGTCGTGCGCCAGTTGACGCAGTTCGTTGAACCAAGGACGAAGAGCCTCTGTATCGTCTGGTATGTCGACTGTCGACCAGAGCCAGTCGAAGAAAAGCGGATTCCATTTTTGTGTGAACGGCCTGATGGCATCCGTGGTCCATCCTTCGACCTGTTTGTTCATTTCATTCAGATCGTCTGGCCCACCTTCCATCAAAGTTATAAGCGCTACTCTAAGAGGCTTCCGAATCTCGTCAGCGAGTTCAATTCCACGCTTGGACAACGTGGCAAGCCGGTCGTGGCTGTTAGTGCCACGACTGAACAAGAAAGTTTTTGCGCGTTCCGGCACGCGAATGGATATGAAGTGGAAGCCATCGCTGGTTCCTTCGCCCCCGATGAACGCCGATGCTGTGAGCCATCCCCCATGAATACCATCAGGCGCGATCTGCATTGGCGCAATTTTGAAATCTGCAGCATTGAATAGCAGATCGCGAAGCAGCTTCGTCGTAAAGCCCGGATCGACAACCGTCAGAGATTTGATTTCTTTGCCGAGCAAGATGGGCGTCCAAGGGTCGCCGAGAACGCCATGTGCGTCCTTGGCTGCGATTCGCATCGACTTTGACGAGGCGCCGAAAGCAATTAGCTTTTCGGTATCAGTTCCAAGGCGGACACGCCTTGCGACCTCTATGAAAAATGGATCAATGGACTTGAGAGAAAAGGGCGTGTCGCCATCCCATTGTTTGATCCAGATGAGGGCGGTGCCATCGGGCTTGAAGAAAGGGGGTTCGTCAATCAAGCTGTTCCGCAATTCGAGCAGGCGGGCAGCATCGAGGGAAAACCTTGGCCCCATGCGCGAATTTTCTCGCCATCCAATACAGACGCGGCTACCGTAAAAACCGTTCATTCGGGCAATTCCGTAGTTGCCATTTCCGAGGCCACCAGTCATGGTCTGTAGGCTGATCAGTGCGTAGGCCCAGTCTTCCGGCTTGGCGACATCATTTCGAGCCGATTTGACGTCGTGGTTCTTCGCCGTGCGGAAAATGTCCAGTGCATCGGGTGTTGGTGCCTTGGGCTTATAGTCTCGCTCGAATACAGCCCTGCTCGATGCCGGTGGCTGCATGAACGCGGGTTTGGTCGGATCATCGACAACCAACGTCCATGCGCTGTCGTCTTCACAGCCTTCGGCGTGAGTGAGTTGGCGAATGCCCTCGCGCCAGAATTCCGCAGTCTGCTTCGGGCTGCTCTCGCCCGCCCGCACCAGCACTGCACCGGCGAGATAACAGCAGAAAATGTGGAAGGCATCTTCTTGGTGGCGTTGCAGGCCGGGCAGGCTTTCAATCCTGTCCTCGCCGAGGAGGGCCAGCAACCCCGGCAGGCTGACAATGCCAGGCCCGTCCGGCGTGCGAACACGGAAAACTGGATCGGTAAGCAGGTTCATGGTGTGGTTTTCTCCAATCCGAAACGGGAATACCGATAAATGAATTGGCCGGCGGGGTCGGCCTGTATGAACAGGTTATCGCCCTCAAGGCTCACTAGGTGAGCCTGTTCCAATTCTTGTGTTGGTGCGAGATGGCCGGGAATGTTGATTTCGTCGATGGTCTGGCCGAAGGGCGTCGAATAACTGGCGCCCAGTGACAGTGTGCGGTCATTCAGGCCAAGACGTGTGGCCAGATGTTCCTCAACGGCGTTGGGGAACATGAATTCGCCGAAGTGTGCATTTGGCATGGCGGCAGCGTGCGCGGCAGATTGTTGGGCACCGCCGCTGCCTTCGATGTGCAAGGCATGGCGCGTCCATGCCTCGCCTTGCAGCAGAGTGAGTTGGTCCGGGTGTGTCGCGGTTTCGACGAGGCGCCGGTTGTCACGGGGAATTTCTATGACCGGTGCGACAGCGACCAAATTACGCGTCAGTTGCAGGATGCGCAAGTCCTCATATACCTTACCGAAACCGGCGAGGTTGCCGCGCTGGACTATGCCGTTTCGGTTGAGGAAGACTGAAAATTCCGTCTCTTCCGGCAGTAGCACGGTGCAGGTCGGCATCGGGCGCGGCCCGCGGTCGTGCCGGTGCAGGCGTCCGATACGTTGCAGCAGCACGTCGATGGGACACAGGTCAGTGATGAGCCAGTCGGCATCGATATCCAGGCTCTGCTCCAGCGTTTGTGTACCGATAAGCAGCAATGCTGCTGGCGGCGAACCTTTGCCCATCCGTGCACTGACTGTTTGGTCCATCCTTTCGCGGTCGGCGCGGGCAAACCGGCCATGGTGGGGGCAGCGCATGCCATTCACGGCGAACAGGGCCGGAGCCAGTTTCGGATCGGCATCGGCCAGTCGGGTTAGTTCGATGGCGCGACCGACGGTATTCAGGATAACCAGCACCCGCCGGCCGGCATGCATGGCTTCGCGCAGGCGTGGCAGCAGGAGTTCCGGTGAGTTGAGCAGAGGGAGCTGTTCAAGTTGCACTGTCTTGCTGCGGTAGGATGGATCGGGTAGGTGCTGCATGGGCTGATCCGGCACGCTTAAGGCGGGGTAGGGCAACGCGACAGCCTTCTCGAACGGTTCTGCTTCGGGTCTGGGCCTGTCGGGATACAGATACTCCTCTCGTGCGGCGGCGCCGAGCGTGGCAGACAGCAGCAGTGCTCGCCCGCCGGCGTCGATGTGGCGCTTGAGGAGTCGCCGGGTGAGATAGCGCATATACACGTCTGAGCTATGCACCTCGTCGATGACCAGGAGGGAACGGTCGAGACAGGCGGCGCGCAGGTGGGCGTGTGGCACCTGGATTGTGGAGAATAATGCTTGGTCGATAGTGCCAACGGCTATGGGCGCGGCGAGAAATCGCTTGGGGCGTTCTGCTGCCCAAGTTCGGTCCCGTCTCTTTTGATCGTCTTCGTGAAACAGGTGGGCGTCGCTGGGAAGGATGTCTGGCCGCTTGCCGTCGACTTGGGTATATCCAGGCACGGCGAGCAGTACCGGAGGGCAGTCGTCGCCGAAGACGCGATTCATGGCGGCGGTGACACGGCCATACAATTCACGGGCGGCGACTCGCGTGGGCAGAGCAAAGTAGAGTCCATCTACCTTGCTGGCAGCGAACAGCGCAAGAAAGTGCATGAGTGCCGCCTCGGTCTTGCCAGAACCAGTGTCGGATTCGGCGATCAGCAGGGCAGGGAGGTTGGCACTGGCCAGCGCCGTCTGCAAGGGGCGTGGTTCACCGGGAAGCCCAAATGCTTGGCCGAAGGTCGGTTGTCCGCGTTCTTCAATTCTTTTCCGTGCGCTGGTTACGTCGAGACCGACAGCCGCCAACGCCTTGCTGGCCTGTCCACGCGACCACTCGATGCGATCACCTTTGTGTTGAAACGGAAAGAAGGATTCCCGGTGCGAGCCAAGCCAGTCGGCGAGCATCACCAAACCGGCGAAACGGTGTTCCAGTTTGAAGTCAACTTCGATCGGCGCGGCATTCCCTTCAAAGGCGTTGGGATAAGCGCGGCGAGCCGTTGTACCGAGTTTTTTGAGTCCATCGAAGGGATCGAGGCCATTGCGTGGCAACCAATGTGTTTTTAATTGGCTGATTTGAATGCTGTCTTTAATGTTTTCATCAAACGCTGGCTTGCCATGATGAAAAATTGATGCGAGCAGCATTCGCGAGGCTGCCTCCGGACTCACGAACCATGAAACGATTTCTTCGAGACCAAGTGCCAGATATGCCTTCGCTCCAAGCCCATCGTCATAGATTAATGCAGCAGTTTCCTTGACGTGTCCGGCAATGTTTCGCGCATCCGGGTCACGCTTCGCCTGAAATCCAGCGTTACATTTACCCAGATCGTGGAGGAGTGCAAGCACCGCCAGGCGATCCAGGATGACGGGGTCTTCTTTAAGGCCAAGGTTGCGCTGGATTGTTGGTAGATCGCATAATGCCCTGAAGACGCTGGCGACATCGATACAGTGATCTGTCAGCGGTAGGCTGGACAGGAGATCATCTGAAAGTTTGCCCCAATGCAAATCCATTGCGCATCTCACGTCAAAATGTCATTGTCAAATTGGCATTCTAATTGAGTGATCAGAAGGGTAGGGCATTTGTTGGAAATGCCAGATGGCATTGTGAGCTTGTCAGTTATTGGGCTATAGCTTTGCGATGTTAAAATCACTCGATGAAACCAAGCACTTCCGAATTTGTCGAGCTGCGCAGTTTGCGCATCCATGTCCGCACCTGGGGCCCGGCCGATGCGCCGCAGTTGTTCATGTTGCATGGCTGGATGGATGCTTCTGCCAGCTTCCAGTTCATTGTTGATGCGCTTGCTCGCGACTGGCGGGTGATCGCGCCGGACTGGCGGGGTTTCGGTCTTTCGCAATGGAAAAATGACAGCTACTGGTTCGCCGATTATGTGGCTGATCTCGAAGCTTTGCTGATGCATTATTCGCCTGACGCACCGGCGCGTATTGTTGGTCACAGCCTTGGTGGCAATGCGGCCTGCTTGTTTGCCGGCATCCGTCCTGCACGTATCGCCGGCCTCGTGGCGCTGGAGGGTTTCGGTCTGCGCAAGAGCGATCCTGCCGATGCCCCCGATTATTACGCCAAGTGGCTCGATCAGCTACACGCCGGTCCGGCTTTCAAGCGCTACGCCGACCGTGCGGCCCTGGCGGCCCGTTTTCGACAGATGAACCCGCGCCTGACGCCGGTGCGGGCGGATTTTCTCGCCGAGCATCTTGGGCAGGCAACTGCCGACAATGCCATTACTCTGGCCGCTGATCCGCATCACAAGTTAAGCACGCCGATTCTCTACCGTCTTGAAGATGCCAAGGCTTGCTGGCGCAGGGTGACGGCTCCGGTGCTGTGGGTGGCGGCGCGTGATTCGATTTTTGTGAAGACGTTTCAGGACGAAGCCGGGCAGGCCGACTATCAGGCGCGCATCGCCTGTTTCCGCAATATCCGCCCGGTGATGCTGGAAGAGGCTGGCCACAACATGCACCACGACCAGCCTGAGCAACTGGCGCAATTGATCGAGGAGTTCTTCGCATGAACGCCGATCTTCACTGTCATTCCAGTATTTCCGACGGCATGCTGACACCGGCCGAACTGGTGCGGCGTGCGCATGCCAACGGTGCGGAACTGCTGGCGCTGACCGATCACGATGAGATCTCCGGTCTGGCCGAGGCGCGTACTACGGCCGACGCGCTGGGTTTGCGTTTCATCGATGGCGTGGAGGTTTCCGTGACCTGGGACGACGATGCTTCCGTGCATGTCGTCGGGCTCGGTGTCGATCCAACGCATGCCGGGTTGTGCGCGGCGCTGGCGCATCTGCGCAGCGGCCGTGACTTGCGCGCGCAGAAGATGTCCGACGAACTCGACAAGGTGGGCATTCACGGTGCCTACGAGGGTGCGCTGCGTTATGTCAGCAATCCGTCGCTGGTGAGCCGCGCGCATTTTGCCCGTTACATCGTCGAGATCGGTCGGGCGAAGGATGTCAAATCGGTTTTTGATTACTGGCTGGGCAAGGATAAGCCCGGTTATGTTCCACATGTCTGGGCGTCGCTCGAACAGGCTGTCACCTGGATTCGCGAGGCCGGCGGTGTGTCGGTGATTGCCCATCCGCTGCGTTACAAGATCAGCCGCCAGACGCTGCGTCGCTTATTCGGTGATTTCCGCGATCTCGGTGGCGATGGCATTGAGGTGTTGTCGGGCGGGCAGAACGACGAGGAGAGTCGCGAACTCACCCGGCTTGCGAAAGAGTTCGGGTTTCTCGCCTCGTGCGGCTCGGATTTCCACGGGCCTGGCGAGAGCCGTATCGATCTTGGCAAGGTTGCGGCGCTGCCCGAGGGGCTGACGCCGGTGTGGGAAAAACTGGTTTTCTGAATCGTATGTCCCAGTTATTCTCCATTCATCCTGATCATCCGCAGCCGCGCCTCGTCAAGCAGGCGGCGGAGATCATTCGCGATGGCGGACTGGTGGCGCTGCCAACCGATTCCGCCTATGCGCTGGTTGGCCATCTCGGCGATGCCGATCTGCTCAACCGCATCCGTGAGATTCGCGGCGTCGACGAGCGGCATCAGCACCGTGAGCGCGTAGGGAGGGAGCGGCAAGTCGAAGGTGTAGTCGCCGTAGAGCGAGTCCGAGTCGCGGTGTGTGAACTGCGCGGGGGCTCCCGGAAACGAGATCA
>DAOLZE010000064.1:0-10870 GCA_035426125.1 Rhodocyclaceae bacterium | reverse complement strand
GTGACAAAGGGCTTGTCGTTGGCGTCGAAGTCGGAGGTCAGCAGATCGGCGGCTTCGGCGTCGGTGCGTGCCAGAATTACTGTCGGGATGCCAAGAACGTCGGCAGCAAGACGCGCAGAGACCAGTTTTTGCACGGCTTCCTGGGTTGGCACCAGAACTTTGCCGCCCATGTGGCCGCACTTCTTGACCGAGGCCAGTTGGTCCTCGAAGTGGACGCCGCCAGCGCCGGCGCGAATCATTGCTTTCATCAGTTCAAATGCGTTCAGCACGCCGCCAAATCCAGCTTCGGCATCGGCGACGATCGGCGCGAAATAGTCAATATAACCTTCGCTGCCAGGAACGATGCCCTTGGCCCACTGAATTTCATCGGCGCGCTTGAAGGCGTTGTTGATGCGCTCGACAACCTTTGGCACCGAGTCCACCGGATACAGAGACTGATCCGGATACATGGCGGAGTAGTTGTTGTTGTCGGCGGCAACCTGCCAGCCGGACAGGTAGATGGCCTTGATACCGGCCTTGACCTGCTGCATCGCCTGACCGCCGGTCAGTGCGCCGAGGCAGTTGATGTAGGGCTCGTTGTTGACGAGCTCCCAGAGCTTTTTCGCGCCGTTACGTGCCAGTGTGTATTCGATATTCAGGGAGCCACGCAGCCGCACCACGTCCTCAGCACTATAGGGGCGCTTGACGCCATTCCAGCGAGGATTCTCTGCCCAGTCTTTCTTGAGTTCAGCAATTTGTTGTTCACGGGTTTTCATGTTCAGTCCTTTAGGTCTGGAAGTTGGATAAAAATCGGCGTTGTCGGCGCGCCTTGAGGGCGCTAGGAACAACAACCATCCACGCGGTGGCCAGAGATCGGATCTGACAAACCATTCAGGAGCGGCAATGGTTGCTGTCGCTCCAACGGACCCGGCGACAACGGTTGCCAGCGTCGGGTTCGTGATAGTCGAAGTATAGGGGTGAAATCGCGCTGCAACAGAGGCAGGAAGCACTAAAGTGGTATTTTTTTTATTTAAAAAAAACAGGTAGATGCATGTATTTTTTCACGATGCGAAATAAAATTCGGCTTTGTGAAATGAACTGATGCCGCACTGCGGCATTTTGGCGGGAGAAATGGTGACGAAGTAGCGAGGAATATGGGTTACTTGGTTGCCTTGGGTGCAAACGCTTTTCTCAGACCGCAGTTGCCAGCGCTTCCTCAAAGATCAACTGGATCTTTCGATCCTGGTCCATATCAATGGTGACCTTCCCGCCGTTGGTCAGACGGCCGAACAATAGCTCGTCGGCAAGAGAGGCGCGGATCGTATCCTGGATCAGTCGTGCCATGGGGCGCGCACCCATCAACGGATCAAAGCCTTGTTCAGCAAGCCAGATTTTCAGGGCATCGGTAAAAATGGCTTCAACTTTCTTTTCATGCAATTGACCTTCCAGCTGCATGAGAAATTTGTCGACCACCCGCATGATGACTTCGGTATCAAGCGGAAGGAAGGAAATGATGGCGTCGAGACGGTTGCGGAATTCAGGCGAGAACATCCGCTTGATTTCGCCCATCTCGTCACCCGGCCGCTTGTTGCTGGTAAAGCCAATACTGGCTTGCTGCAGTGCTTCGGCGCCGACATTCGTGGTCATGATAATGATGATGTTGCGGAAGTCGGCCTTGCGCCCGTTGTTGTCGGTCAGTGTGCCGTGATCCATGACCTGCAGCAGGATGCTGAAAATATCTGGATGGGCCTTTTCGATTTCGTCGAGCAGCAGCACGGCGTGTGGTTTCTTGTTCACGGCTTCGGTCAATAATCCACCTTGATCAAAACCGACATATCCAGGCGGCGCACCGATCAGGCGGCTGACGGCATGCCGTTCCATGTATTCGGACATGTCGAAACGAATCAGATCGATGCCCATACTGTAGGCGAGCTGGCGCGCTACTTCGGTCTTGCCGACGCCGGTAGGGCCGCTGAAAAGGAAATTACCGATCGGCTTTTGTGGATTGCCGATGCCCGAACGCGACATCTTGATCGCCTTGCTGAGCGCCTCGATAGCTTTGTCCTGGCCGAATACAACACTCTTCAAGTCGCGGTCGAGATTTTTCAGCACACTGCGGTCGTCGCTGGAAACATGCTGCGAGGGAATCCGCGCAATTCTGGCGACAATCTCCTCGATTTCGGTTTTGCCGATCAATTTTTTCTGCTTCGATTTCGGCAAAATGCGCTGCGCTGCACCCGCTTCGTCGATCACGTCAATGGCCTTGTCCGGCAGGTGGCGGTCGTTGATGAATTTCGCCGACAGTTCGGCCGCGCTGGAAATGGCCGCTGCCGAATATTTGATACCGTGATGTTCCTCGAAACGCGATTTCAGCCCGCGCAAAATCGATACCGTTTCCTCAATGGAGGGTTCATTGACATCAATCTTCTGGAAGCGCCGTGACAGTGCATGGTCTTTTTCAAATATGCCGCGAAACTCCTGATAGGTGGTTGCGCCGATGCACTTCAGATTGCCGTTGGCCAGCGCCGGCTTGAGCAGGTTGGAGGCATCAAGCGTACCTCCCGAGGCAGCACCGGCGCCGATCAGTGTATGGATTTCGTCGATGAAGAGGATCGCTCCGGGCAATTCTTCCAGTTGTTTAAGCACGGCCTTGAGGCGTTGCTCGAAATCTCCGCGATATTTTGTGCCGGCCAGCAGCGAACCCATGTCAAGAGAATAAACGGTGGCGTTGGTGAGAATTTCTGGCACACGTGCTTCGACGATACGCCGCGCCAGCCCTTCGGCAATGGCTGTTTTGCCGACACCGGCTTCGCCGACCAGCAGCGGATTATTTTTGCGACGACGGCAGAGTGTCTGGATGACGCGTTCCAGTTCCTTGTCGCGGCCGATCAGTGGGTCGATCCTGCCTTGTAGTGCCAATGCATTGAGATTTTGTGCGAAGTTTTCCAATGCACCGCTGGCGCCCTGATTTTCCTGATCATGCTCGGATTGTTCGGCTTCGCCACGGGTAACCGGCTGGGGTGTTTTGGTGACCCCATGTGCAATGAAATTGACCACATCAAGCCTTGTCACGCCGTGCCGCTGTAGAAAAAATACAGCGTGCGAATCCTTTTCACCAAAGATGGCAACTAGAACACTGGCACCCGTTACTTCCTTTTTCCCGGAGGATTGCACATGCAGGATGGCGCGCTGAATCACACGCTGGAAACCGAGCGTCGGCTGAGTTTCGATTTCGTCATCGCCGGGAACTGTCGGAGTATGTTCTGCAATGAAGGAGGCGAGTTCCCTGCGCAATTCATCAATATTCGCGGCGCACGCTCGCAGGACTTCAGCAGCGGAAGGATTGTCGAGCAAGGAGAGCAGAAGATGCTCGACGGTAATGAACTCGTGCCGCTTCTGCCGCGCCTCGACAAACGCCATGTGCAGACTGACTTCCAGTTCCTGCGCGATCATTTCAATTTTCCTCCATCACGCACGCCAGAGGATGTTGATTCTGGCGGGCAAAAACACTGACCTGTTCGACCTTGGTGGCAGCCAAATCACGGGGATAAATACCGCAGATTCCTTTTCCATCGCGGTGTACCGTCAGCATCACCAGAGTTGCCTGAGTGCGATCCATCGCAAAAAACTTTTGTAACACTATCACGACAAAATCCATCGGAGTGAAATCATCGTTTAACAATAAAACCTTGTAGAGCCGTGGTGGTTTTATTTTGTCTGGTGCGATTTCCAGTAATGCAGCCCCGCCATCCTGATTATTTTGCTTTCGGGTTGCCATGGGGCGATTCTAATGTGAATTGGCGAATCTGCAACATTGCTTATATGAGGGGTAAAGTATTTTTTTAAAGGGATCATCGATCCACGATGAGGCCATTGGGATCCTGATTTCGACATAATAAATTCGTCATTGGGCGGCATTTATGCAGCCAAGGACACAGTGCGATGCTGGGCCAGAGGCGGAAATTCGGAGAAATATCCTGCGAACACCTGATATGTCTAATAAAAAAATTACTTGACAGACAGATATGGAATGGGTAAAAAGCGCCTCGTGTTTGTCTTTGTCAAGATCACGCAGTGTCGAGAGCCCCGCAGTACTTCAATTGAATCACCGCTTGGCGACTTCTGTAGCTGTTGCGAACTTGCAGCTCAAACATGCCCCGGTTTGTCTTCATGACGTTCCGGATTGTATGTTAACTTAAGGAATAAGCTTTATGGCACTAGGTACTGTTAAGTGGTTCAACGACGCCAAAGGTTTTGGCTTCATCACGCCGGATGATGGTAGCGAAGATCTCTTCGCCCATTTCTCCGCCATCAATATGCCCGGCTTCAAGTCTTTGAAGGAGGGTGAGAAGGTTTCGTTCGAGGTCGTGCAAGGCCCGAAGGGCAAGCAAGCCTCCAACATTCAGAAGGCGTAATCCAGCGTTTTTCGCAGGATTCAGCCCGCCGGTGCAACGCATCGGCGGGCTTTTTTATTGTGCAAAGCGCACTCGCACCCCTTTGCGGGGCGCGTTCGTTCGGATTGGATTACATGCGGGCGATCATCGCGTCGCCGAAAGCCGAGCAGGACACTTCCTTTGCGCCGTCCATCAGGCGGGCAAAGTCATAAGTTACGATCTTGTCCTTGATTGCGGCTTCGGTGGAGGAAATGATGAGATCAGCTGCCTCGGTCCAGCCCATGTGGCGCAGCATCATTTCAGCGGAAAGAATCAGTGAGCCGGGATTCACTTTATCCTGGCCCGCATATTTTGGTGCTGTGCCATGGGTTGCTTCGAACATTGCAACGCTATCGGAAAGATTCGCTCCCGGTGCAATGCCGATGCCGCCAACCTGTGCTGCCAGTGCATCGGAAACGTAATCACCATTGAGGTTGAGCGTAGCGATTACGTCATACTCGGCCGGACGCAGCAATATCTGTTGCAGGAAAGCATCGGCAATGCAATCCTTGATAACAATGCCATTCGGCAGCTTGAGCCATGGGCCGCCGTCGATCTCGAGCCCACCGAATTCATTTTTAGCCAGCGCATAACCCCAGTCACGGAAGGCCCCCTCGGTGTACTTCATGATGTTGCCCTTGTGCACGAGGGTCACTGACTTGCGTTTGTTGGTGACTGCGTACTGGATAGCCTGCCGTACCAGACGCTCGGTACCTTCGCGTGATACGGGCTTGATCCCGATGCCAGAGGTATTCGGGAAGCGGATCTTGGTGACGCCCATTTCATCGATCAGGAACTTGATGAGTTTTTTGGCGTTGGCGGTTTCGGCCTGCCACTCGACGCCGCAATAAATATCTTCGGTGTTTTCACGAAAGATCACCATGTCGGTCTTGTGGGGCTCCTTGAGCGGCGAGGGCACGCCCGCGAAATAGCGGATCGGGCGCAGGCAGACATAAAGATCGAGTTTCTGACGCAGTGCCACGTTCAGGGAGCTCATGCCACCGCCGACTGGTGTGGTCAATGGACCCTTGATCGATATGACGTACTCATTGAGCGCAACCAGGGTTTCTTCGGGTAGCCAGACATCGGGGCCGTAGAGACGAGTCGATTTTTCGCCGCAATAGATTTCCATCCAGTGAATCTGCTTCTTGCCACCATAAGCCTTGGACACTGCGGCATCGACCACTTTCTTCATGACCGGCGTGATATCGATGCCGATACCGTCACCTTCGATGAAGGGAATAATGGGATTATCCGGAATCGGTTGGCCATGGATAATTTTCTTTCCACTCTGGGGGATCTTGATCAGCGAAGTGCTCATTGATTGCCTGCTCCATCGTCAGTGATTTGTGAATGGGTAATGCCGTTCTGATGCCATCAAGCTTGGAGCCTCATTTGAATATCGCTCCGGGTGGCTCATTAAACTTTCGCATTATGAGCCCAAAATTCTTTATCTTCCAGTGCAAGTCAGCCTCATGGCAGTTCCGGCTGGTAAAATCATCGTCTTGCCAGTGAGATGAAGTCTGCAAAATCATGGAAGTTTCTGTTAGCCAGAATGCTGTTGTGCGAGATATCGCCCAAGTCTTGATCGAAGGGTTCGACAAGCATTACAGGTTGTTTCGCGCCCGTTCTGTGCAAGCCAAGGCGCGTTTTGAGGGGGCCGACTGGACGGCAGTGCAACGCGCTGTCATGGAGCGCATCCAGTTTTATGATGATCGTGTCATGGAGACAGTAGAGCGCCTGCATCGGGAATTCAACGCAGCAGCGCTCGACGATGATGTCTGGCGACAGGCCAAGTCGCTGTATATCGATCTGCTCATCGAGCACAAGCAGCCGGAACTGGCGGAGACTTTTTTTAATTCGGTATTTTGCAAGATACTCCACCGCACCTATTTTCATAATGACTTCATCTTTGTTCGGCCGGCAGTGTCGACCGAGTACATCGAATCTGAACCGCCGTCCTACCGCAGTTATTATCCGAATGAAACCGGGTTTGACGACGTCGTTCGTCAGGTTCTAAAAGATTTTTCCTGGCTGCGGCCATTCGAGGATATCGAGCGCGATGTCGAATATATCGGCAAGACGATCAAGAATCATCTGGGTGAATGGCCGGAGCGTGAATACAACCTCCAGGTCCAGGTGCTGCAATCTGCCTTTTATCGCAACAAGGCAGCGTACATCATCGGCAAGGCGATCAATGGCGGCATTGAGTATCCGTTTGCCTTGCCAATTTTGCATACGCCAGATAGTGGAAAGCTTGTCGTCGATACGATCCTGCTCGACGCCTGGCGCATCAGCATGCTGTTCTCGTTGTCACGCGCCTACTTCATGGTTGATATGGATGTGCCGTCAACTTATGTACAGTTTTTGCGCAGCATCATGCCGAGCAAGCCGCGTTCTGAGCTCTATACCATGCTGGGTCTGGGAAAACAGGGCAAGACGATGTTTTTCCGTGACCTGATGTTGCATCTGCATCATTCGCAGGATCAGTTCGTGATTGCACCGGGCATTCGCGGGCTGGTAATGCTGGTGTTCACCTTACCTTCCTACCCCTATGTGTTTAAACTGATCAAGGATGTGTTCGGTGTTTCCAAGGATGTCGATCATGAAACCGTCAGGCGCAAATATCAACTGGTAAAGCAGGTCGACCGGGTAGGCCGGATGGCAGATACTCTGGAGTTCTCCTATGCGGCGCTGCCCAGAGCGCGCTTTTCGCCGGAACTTATTGAAGAACTTTACGAGCAGGTGCCATCGTTGATAGAGGAAGATGGCGATGATATTGTCATCAAACATCTCTATATCGAGCGACGCATGGAACCACTCAATATCTATCTGGAGAAGGCCGAGCGCGAAGATCGCCAGGATCGTATCGATCACGTTGTCAGCGAATACGGCAATGCGATTCGCGAACTGGCGATTGCCAATATCTTTCCTGGCGACATGTTGTGGAAGAACTTTGGCGTGACGCGTTTCGGTCGTGTCGTTTTTTATGATTACGACGAAATTGAATACATGACCGATTGCAAGTTTCGCAAGATTCCGCCGGCGCCAAATCCAGAGATGGAGATGTCGGGTGAAGTCTGGTACTCGGTGTCGCGAACCGATATTTTCCCTGAGGAATTCGCGACATTTTTATTGACGTCGCCGCGCATCCGTGCCACTTTCATGCAGCATCATGCCGATTTGCTTGATGCAGGTTTCTGGCAGGTGGCACAGGATGAAATCAGGCACGGCATCGTCAGGGATTTCTATCCCTATCCTGAGTCCCTGCGTTTTCAAAATACCTTTGCCAAGACATCCGTCGATAATTTGCATGAAGCGGGCGACGCTTGAGCAGAATCATTCTGTTCAACAAGCCGTATGGCGTTCTGACGCAATTCACTTCAGCCGATGGGCGTCCAACGCTGAAGGATCATATTCCACTACCCGGTGTCTATGCGGCAGGGAGGCTTGACGCCGACAGCGAAGGTTTACTGATGCTGACGGACGATGGCCATTTTCAGCAACGCATCGCCAATCCACGCTTTAAGCAGCCGAAGGTCTATTGGGCGCAGGTCGAAGGCATCCCGGATGACAATGCGCTCGCCGCATTATCTGCCGGACTTGATTTGGGCGATTTCAGAACGCGGCCCTGTCGCGTTCGCCGGATTGAGGAGCCAGCCGACTTGTGGCCGCGCCATCCACCGATTCGTTATCGCAAGGAAATCCCTACTTCCTGGCTGGAGATCGAGTTGCGCGAAGGCAAAAATCGCCAGGTACGGCGGATGACCGCCAAGGTTGGCTTTCCGACCCTGCGTCTGATTCGCTGGGCGATCGGATCCTGGACGCTCGCCGGTTTGGTGCCAGGCACCTGGATCGAGATCACCGAGAAATCCTGAATAGGCTGTCAACTCGCTGTGGGCTCACGCGTTATTGACACTGACACCAGCCAACTACATGAAGTGTCACACACGTTGTGAAATAAAATTACTTTTTGAAAGGACTCAAAATGAACAAGCTACTGACCGTTCTGATCGCTACTGCGTTCGCCGCTTCCACCGCTTTCGCTACTGATGCCCCGAAGGCAGATGCCAAGGCTGCTCCGGCCGCTGCTCCCGCCGCCGCTCCGGCTGCTGCCGCCCCGGCAGCTGCTGAAGCCCCCAAGGCCGATGCAGCGAAGGTCAAGAAGCACAAGAAGCACAGCAAGAAAAAGGCTGCTCCGGCCGCTGAAGCCGCCAAGTAATTAATTTGGTGGGCTGAAGGAAGGGCAGGCAGATTGCCTGCCCTTTTTATTTTTGGCTATGTAGGGGCGATGTTTGTATGGTTTCTATGATGAAACACGTCATGAGGTGCATGAAAACATCTGCGTGGCGCACCCTCTCTGCTGGGGTATTGTCGTTATCGCTGGCATCCCCCCCAGCGCAGGCTCAGGAACTGCTGGAATTGACTGCTGGCATCCACCTGATCCAGGCCGAGGTGGCGAACACCGGAGAAACCAGGGAAAAAGGCCTGATGTATCGAAAGAGCATGCCAACAAACCACGGCATGCTTTTCGTTTTCGATCGTGCTGCGCCACATTGCATGTGGATGCGTAACACCTTGCTGCCGCTATCCGTAGCATTCCTTGACGAGCGGGGGCGCATTCTCAACATTGAGGAAATGCAACCGCAAACCGACGACAGTCATTGCGCAAGCCAACCGGCCAGGTTTGCGCTGGAAATGAATGCCGCCTGGTTCAAAAACAAGGGGTTTGGCCCCGGCACAACGCTAAAGGGAATCGATAAGATCCCTGCGGCACCCTAGCTTGCCAATCAATGCTCAGGCAAAGTTCTTTGCGGCGAAATCCCAATTGACCAGACTGCTCAGAAAAGTTTCGACAAACTTCGGTCGGGCATTGCGGTAGTCGATGTAATACGCATGTTCCCAGACGTCGATGCAGAGCAGCGGTTGGTCGCCAGTTGTTAGCGGAGTCCCGGCGGCACCCATATTGACTATATCTACCGTACTGTCGGCCTTTTTCACCAGCCAGGTCCAGCCGGAACCGAAATTGCCGACAGCGCTGGTTTGAAAAGCCTTCTTGAATTCATCGAGTGAGCCCCATTTTTTGTTGATGGCATCGGCCAGCGCGCCACTCGGTGCGCCACCGCCATTGGGCTTCAAACATTGCCAGAAAAAGCTGTGGTTCCAGACCTGAGCGGAATTGTTATATATGCCGCCAGCGGGGGCTTTTTTGACAATGGCTTCGAGCTCGAGGCTCTCGTACTCGGTACCCTTGATCAGGTTGTTGAGGTTTGTGACATAGGCCTGATGATGCTTGCCATAGTGATACTCAAAGGTTTCCCTGGAGATCTGTGGAGCCAGCGCATCCATCGCATAAGGCAGGGGTGGTAAGGTATGTTCCATGAGTATTCTCCTGTAATCATTCGATAAAGTTGAAAACTTGACAAGTTTAGTCGGAATAAGCGCTTTTGGCAAGCATTCTTGATGCAGGTCAAGTTTTCTGCGTGAGGTCTGTTTCGCTGATGCGCCCTTGTGCCCAGCCTTCCGCAAAGCAGAGTTCGATGGCATCACCCGCGGCGAGTTGGTTGCTATTGCTGATCACCTTGCCTTGCTGGTTGCGCACAATGCTGTAACCACGTTCCAGAGTCGTCTGTGGGTTGAGTTGCATCAAGGCTGCAGCCAATGTATTCAAGTGGGCCCGATCCATCTCAAGGCGATGCTTGGCAAGGACGTGGAACCGTTGTTTGGCGAGCACCAGGCGGGTCGTTGTCGTCTGTATCGCGGGTCGTGCCTGGGTCAGACGCAAGCGCCAGCGTGCCAGCGTGCCGGAATTTTGTCGCAAGTGCTGCGCCAATGCAGAGGAGAGACGCGTTGTCAGATGTGCAATAGTTTGTCTGTTGCGTTCCAGTTGCCGTCCGGGGTGAGTCAGTCGATGCGAGAGCAGATCCAGGCGCTGCATGCGCGTTTCAAGTTGCTTGCGCAGGGTGCGCGTCAAATTGATTCGCAGCGTCAGCAATTCATTCGCCACACTGAACCATCCGGCACTCACCAGTTCGGCAGCGGCTGTCGGCGTAGCGGCACGCTGGTCGGCGACAAAATCGGCAATACAAACATCATTTTCGTGGCCGACGCCGCTCACTACGGGCACCGGGCAGGCAGCAATGGCGCGGGCGACAACTTCTTCGTTGAAAGCCCAGAGATCCTCAATGCTGCCGCCGCCACGGGCGACGATTAGAACATCGATGCGATCTTTCGCGGAGCGCTCCCCGGCCAAGGTGATGGCCGCGGCAATTTTTTCCGCAGAGCCATCGCCTTGTACCGGTGTCGGATAGAGAATCATCGGCAGAAATGGTGCCCGGCGTTGCAAATTGATGACAATATCATGCATGGCGGCAGCCTGAGGTGAACTGACAATGCCGATACGGTGCGGGAAACGCGGCAGGTGGCGCTTTTTCTCGATGGCGAAAAGACCTTCGTGC
>DAOLZE010000063.1:0-11109 GCA_035426125.1 Rhodocyclaceae bacterium | reverse complement strand
GAAACGTGGCAGAGCGGAAAAGTCGAGCAGTGGGTTCATCGCGGAGGGCCGGGTGAAAGTAAGAAGGGCAACGCGCGGATCAACGGATCAACTCTGCCCGGTCAGCCGGGTCAGCGCCTCTCGGTACTTGGCGGTGGTGCTGACAAGGATGTCTGCCGGCAGATGCGGTGCGGGCGCCTGCTTGTTCCAGTCACTGAGGGTTTCCAGATAATCGCGGACGAACTGTTTGTCGAAACTTGGCGGACTGATGCCGATCTGATACTGGTCGGCAGGCCAGAAGCGTGACGAATCCGGCGTCAGTACCTCATCAATCAAATACAGCCGGCCTTCATTGTCCAGGCCAAATTCAAACTTGGTGTCGGCGATGATGATGCCGCGTACACGGGCATGCGCCGCCGCCTCGCGGTACAGACGTAGCGAAATGTTGCGCACCTGATCTGCCAGTTCCTTGCCGATCATCTTCTCGACGCTGGCGAAATCGATATTTTCATCATGTTCGCCAATTTCCGCCTTGGTTGCCGGCGTGAAGATTGACTGCGGTAGCTGTTCGGCAAGTCGCAGGCCTTGCGGCAGCGGAATGCCGCAGACGGCGCCGGTACTCTGGTAATCCTTCCAGCCCGAGCCGATCAGATAACCGCGCACGACAGCTTCGATGGGCAGCGGCTTGAGCCGCTTGACGACGAGGCTGCGGCCGCGTACCTGAGCGCGCTCTTCCTCATTGGCCACGACCGTTTCCGGATCGATGCCGGTCAGCTGGTTGGGAACGATGTGCGACAGCTTGCCGAACCAGAAATTGGCGACGGCAGTCAGCACTTCACCCTTGCCGGGAATCGGATCTGGCAGGATGACATCGAAGGCCGACAGCCGGTCAGTGGTGACGATCAGCAGGCGTTCGTCGTCAATCGCATAAATGTCGCGCACCTTGCCGCGACCGAGCAATTTCAGGCTGGTGATGTTCGATTCGAGTAGGGAAGTTTGCGTCATGGCGGTCAGACCTGCTGGGCAATGAAATGGTTCACTTGACGATCTGGTTGAGTTCGCCGCTCTTGTAGCGCTCGGCCATTTTTTCCAGCGTCAGCGGTTTGATCTTCGGCGCCATACCGGCGCAGCCAAAGGCTTCATAGCGTAGCTTGCAGATTTCCCGCGCGGCCTTTTGAGCATCGGCGAGGTATTTGCGTGGATCGAATTCGCTCGGCTTTTCGGCCATGTGGCGACGGATCGCGCCGGTCATCGCCAGGCGGATGTCGGTGTCAATATTGATTTTGCGCACGCCGTACTTGATGCCGGTGACAATTTCCTCGACCGGCACACCGTAGGTTTCCTTCATGTCACCGCCGTATTTGCGGATGATCGCCAGCCATTCCTGCGGCACCGAACTGGAACCGTGCATGACCAGGTGAGTGTTGGGAATTCGCGCATGAATTTCCTTGATGCGCTCGATGGCGAGGATATCGCCAGTCGGCTTGCGCGTGAATTTGTAGGCGCCGTGCGAGGTGCCGATGGCGATCGCCAGCGCATCGCACTGAGTCTTCTGTACGAAGTCGGCGGCTTGGTTGGGATCGGTCAGCAATTGCTCGCGAGTCATCGCGCCTTCCGCGCCGTGACCGTCTTCTTTGTCGCTGAGCATGGTTTCCAGCGAGCCCAGCACGCCGAGTTCCGCCTCGACCGTGACACCGATGGAATGCGAAAAGTCGACTACCCTGCGCGAGGTTTCGACGTTGTATTCATAGGAAGATGGCGTCTTGCCGTCTTCCATCAACGAGCCGTCCATCATCACGCTGGAGAATCCTGAACGAATCGCCGACTGGCAGACCGCCGGGCTTTGTCCGTGGTCCTGGTGCATCACCACCGGGATATGCGGATAGGCTTCGATGGCGGCCTGGATCAGGTGGCGCAGGAAATGCTCGCCGGCATATTTGCGGGCGCCGGCCGAACCTTGCATGATCACCGGGCTTTGCGTCTCATCAGCAGCTTCCATGATGGCGCGCACCTGCTCAAGGTTGTTAACGTTGAAGGCGGGCAAGCCGTAGCCGTTTTCGGCGGCATGGTCGAGTAGCTGGCGCATGGAAACGAGAGGCATGGCGATCTCCTGGATAAAATGAATCGGGTGATTTTACTGAGTGCTCTTCAAGCTTGATGCGCCGAGCGATTCTCGCCGACCTTGATGATTTTGAGGGTGTTGGTGCCGCCCGGTGTGCCGATCGGTTCGCCGATAGTCATCACGATCAGGTCGCCCGGCTGCACGGCGCCTGCGTGAATCAGTTCTTCCTCCGCCTTGCGCAGTAACTCGTCGCGATCATGGCCGGAGAAGCGTATCAGCAGTGGAAACACGCCCTTGAAAATTGCCACTTTGTGGCGCGTGCGAACCTCCGTGGTCAGCGCGTAGATCGGCACGCCACAGTTGAGGCGAGACATCCACAAGGGTGTCGAGCCCGATTCGGTGAGTGCGGCGATGGCCTTGACCTTCAGATGGAAGGCGGTGAACAAAGCAGCCATGGCAATCGACTGGTCGATGCGGGTGAATACGCGGTCGAGGAAATGTTTGTCGAGCGAGCCTTCATTGGATTTTTCCGCCTCGACGCAAATACGCACCATCGCTTCGACAGTTTCCACCGGGAACTCTCCCGAGGCGGTTTCACCGGACAGCATCACCGCATCGGTACCGTCGAGAACGGCGTTGGCCACGTCGGAAACCTCGGCGCGGGTCGGCACCGGGCTGTGAATCATTGACTCCATCATCTGTGTGGCGGTGATGACAAATTTGTTCATCTCGCGGGCGATGCGGATGATGCGTTTCTGTAATGCCGGTACCGCTGCATCGCCGACCTCCACAGCCAGGTCGCCGCGCGCCACCATGGCACCGTCAGTGGCGTGCAGAATGTCTTCAAGATTGGCGATCGCCTCGACGCGCTCGATCTTGGCGATCAACAGTGCGCTGGATCCTGCTGCATGCAGCAGCTCGCGCGCCTGACGCATGTCAGCGCCGGATTTAGGAAATGACACTGCGACATAATCGATATTGAGACTGGCCGCGATCTTGATGTCCTCCATGTCCTTGAGCGTCAACGCGGGTGCCGAAAGACCGCCGCCCTGTTTGTTGATCCCCTTGTTGTTCGACAGTTCGCCACCGTGGCGCACCCGACAGAAAATCTCGCTTCCTTCAATCCGCTCGATATCCATGGTGATACGCCCGTCATCGAGCAGCAAGACATCGCCGGCGGCAACGTCTTCAATCAACTCCGGATAATCAAGGCCGACGCGCTGCGTATCACCCAGGGCAGAGTCTGCATCGAGAATGAATTCCTGACCGGCTTTCAGCAATATCTTGCTGCCGGCAAATTTGCCAATGCGGATTTTCGGGCCCTGCAAGTCTGCCATCACGCTGACCGTGCGGCCGGTTTCATGCGCCAGCTCGTGCAGCACCTCGATGCGCTTGCGATGATCTTCGGCGGTGCCGTGGGAAAAATTCAGACGCACCACATCGACGCCGGCCTCAATCAGCCGACGCAGGGTTTTATGATCGGAGGAGGCCGGGCCGAGTGTTGCGACAATTTTGGTGGCACGTTGCATTTGTTGAGTTGGGAGTTGAGAGTGGTGAGTTGAGAGCGATGAGTGGTGAGAAGCAAGGCGTAATGCAGCACTGCTTTAGCCATTCGCCCGCTGTTCGAGAATTTCCACCGCTGGTAGTTTCTTCCCTTCAAGAAACTCAAGGAAGGCACCGCCGCCGGTAGAGATGTAGCTGATATTCTGGGTGATGCCGTACTTGGCGATGGCCGCCAAAGTGTCGCCACCACCGGCGATCGAGAAGGCTTTCGAGGCGGCGATGGCGCGCGCCAGCGTTTCGGTACCATTACCAAACTGTGCAAATTCAAACACCCCGACCGGGCCGTTCCAGACGATGGTGCCGGCATTTGCGGCGACCGTTGCCAGTGCCTTGGCCGTCTCCGGGCCGACATCAAGAATCATGTCGTCGTCCTGCACGTCGGCAACTTTCTTCACCGTCGCGACGGCTGTTGCGGAGAACTCCCTGGCACAAACCACATCAGTCGGCAGAGGCACTTTGACCTTGGCCATGACGGCCTTGGCCGCATCGAGCAGATCGGCTTCGGCGAGTGACTTGCCGATCCTGTAACCTGCGGCAAGCAGAAAGGTGTTGGCGATGCCGCCGCCGACGATCAACTGGTCGACTTTGGTGGAGAGCGCTTCGAGGATGGTCAGTTTGGTCGACACCTTGGAGCCGGCGACGATAGCTACCAGTGGCCGCGCCGGCGCATTTAGCGCCTTGCCCAGCGCGTCAAGTTCGGCGGCCAGCAGCGGGCCGGCGCAGGCGATTGGCGCGTATTTGGCGATGCCATGCGTAGTGGCCTCGGCGCGGTGTGCGGTACCAAAGGCGTCATTGACATAGATATCGCAGAGCTTGGCCATCTTCTGCGCCAGCGCGTCATCATTTTTCTTCTCACCCTTATTGACGCGGCAGTTCTCCAGCAGCACCACTTCACCGGGATTAACCGTCACGCCGTCGAGCCAGTTTTGCACCAGACGCACATCGCGGCCAAGCAACTCGCCGAGTCGTTTGGCAATCGGTGCCAGCGTATCTTCCGGCTTGAACTCACCCTCGGTCGGTCGGCCCAGATGCGAGGTCACCATCACTGCTGCGCCACCCTTCAGCGCCAGCGCGATCGCCGGTACGGAAGCGCGAATGCGCGTGTCCTCGGTGATGTTGCCGACATCATCCTGCGGCACATTGAGATCGGCGCGAATGAAGACGCGCTTGTTCTTGAGGTCGAGGTCGGAGAGGCGTTTGAAGTTCATGGTGATGGAGTCAGCGTAGAGAGTCGAGAGTGGTCCGCAGGTCGGGTTATGGCCGCAGGAAATCCCTTGAGGGAGGCTGCGCCAACCCGACCCATATTGTGCCTACTTAGAAATCACACGCACCATTTCGAGAACCTTGTTCGAGTAGCCCCATTCATTGTCGTACCAGGCAATGATTTTGACGAAGGTGCTGTCGAGTGCAATGCCCGCTTCGGCATCGAATACTGAGGTACACGTTTCACCGCGGAAGTCGGTGGCGACGACCTTGTCTTCCGTATAGCCGAGCACGCCCTTCATGGCACCTTCGGAAGCGGCCTTCATCGTCGCGCAGATTTCCTTGTAGGAGGCTTCCTTGTTGAGTTCGACAGTCAGGTCGACCACCGAGACATTGGAAGTTGGCACGCGGAACGACATGCCGGTGAGCTTCTTGTTGAGTTCGGGAATCACCACGCCGACGGCCTTGGCAGCACCAGTCGAGGACGGGATGATGTTTTCGAGAATACCGCGACCACCGCGCCAGTCCTTGTTTGACGGGCCGTCGACAGTCTTCTGCGTTGCTGTGGCAGCGTGCACCGTGGTCATCAGGCCGCGCTTGATGCCCCAGGTGTCGTTGAGCACCTTGGCCACCGGTGCGAGGCAGTTGGTGGTGCACGAGGCGTTGGAGATGATCGCCTGACCGGCGTAGGTCTTGTCGTTCACGCCGAAGACGAACATCGGCGTGTCGTCTTTCGACGGTGCCGACATGATGACCTTTTCTGCGCCGGCGGCGAGATGCTTCTCGGCACCCGCTTTGTCGAGGAACAGGCCAGTGGATTCGATGACGATATCGGCACCGACTTCATTCCACTTCAGTTCGGCGGGATCCTTGATGGCAGTGAGCCGAATCTTCTTGCCATTGACCACCAGGGTGTTGCCTTCGACGGCGACGTTGCCCTTGAAGCGACCATTCACCGAGTCATATTTGAGCATGTAGGCCAGGTAGTCAGGCTCGAGCAGGTCATTGATGCCGACGATCTCGATGTCGGAAAAATTCTGCGTCGCAGCGCGGAATACCATGCGGCCGATACGACCGAAACCGTTAATGCCAACCTTGATAGCCATGAGAAATTCTCCCTGAAAAAATCACGAAATAATTACAAAACCGAAATGAGAAACTTGAACATCAACCGCTCAGGAACTCCACCAGAAGCTTGTTCAACTGGTCTGGTGCGTCCAGCGGAATCCAGTGTCCGGCACTTTCGATACGCTCGTAACGCCATGGACCGAGAACATGCTCTGCCGAGCGGGTCATACCTTCTTCGAGGAGATAGTTGTCCCCGCTGCTCCAGATGCCAAGCGTCGGTGCCTGCACAGGTGGCACGGGCGACATCGGAACGAGCATCATCTCCGGAGCCGCATTGGCGCGATAACAGTTGAGCGCGGCCGTTAACGCGCCCGGCCGTGCTAGGTCCTGAACGTAGCGATCGACATCGCCCTGATTTCGCAGGAATTGGCGGAACAGTCTCCAGTCATCGGCCTGGAGCAATTGCTCGGCGATGCCCTGGAACTGGAATAACAGCATGTACCAAGACTTCTCGCGTTGCTCGATCGGCAGATCCATGAACGTCCCCAGGTGACCGACTGATAGTGCCACCAATCGGTCGACACGCTCCGGGAAAAAGGCACCGATCATCCATGCTAGCGCTGCGCCCCAGTCATGGCCAATCACGTGAGCACGCTCAATGCCGAGCTCGTCCATGATGGCGATGATGTCACTGGCCAGCATCGGCAACGCGTATTCGTGGATCGCCTCGGGTTTGTCCGACTGTCCGAATCCACGCAGGTCGGGTGCGATCACGCGGAATCCGGCGCCAACCAATGCGGGGATCTGGTGACGCCAGAGATACGACGAATCCGGGAAGCCATGCAGGAGCAGGACCGGCGTGCCCTTGCCCTCGTCGACCACATGCAGCGATAGCCCGTTGATGTTCATGACATATCCTTCGCGAATAAATTACAGCGCCGACTCGACGGTCTTGACGACATGGTCAGCCGTGATGCCGAATTCCTTGAAGAGTACGCCGGCCGGCGCCGATTCGCCGAAGCGGTCGATACCGACGACCTTGCCTTCGAGCCCGACGTACTTGTACCAGCCATCGGTGACGCTGGCTTCCACTGCAACCCGCGGCAGGCCCGCCGGCAACACGCTGGCGCGATACGCCGCATCCTGACGGTCGAAAACATTGGTACACGGCATCGAGACAACGCGCACTTGCACGCCTTTTTCGGCCAATGCTACCTGCGCCTTCAGCGCCAGCTCAACTTCTGAGCCGGTGGCGATGATGATGGCCTTTGGCTTGCCATCGGTGGCATCGGACAGCACATAACCACCTTTGCTGATCGCAGCAATCCGC
The DNA here is from genome assembly GCA_035426125.1 of Rhodocyclaceae bacterium. Lineage (GTDB taxonomy): Bacteria > Pseudomonadota > Gammaproteobacteria > Burkholderiales > Rhodocyclaceae > Sterolibacterium. Next base: position 3,904 of record DAOLZE010000063.1, on the reverse strand, counting down.
GCTTCGTCACGTTCAACAAACGGCAAATTCTGGCGCGATAAACACAAACAAGATGGACCGTCACGTTTTTCAATTGCTGCGATCCAGGCGGCCAGCGTTTCAACGGTGTCACAGGGACGCCAAACATTCATGTTCGGGATCATGCGCAGCGTCGGAATCTGCTCGACCGGTTGGTGCGTCGGGCCATCCTCGCCGAGGCCGATCGAATCGTGTGTCAGCACATAGATTACGCGCTGCTTCATGAGTGCCGACATACGGATCGCATTGCGAGCGTATTCGGAGAACATCAGGAAGGTGCCGCCGAACGGCAAAATTCCACCATGCAGCGCCATACCGTTCATGATGTGCGACATGCCGAATTCGCGCACGCCGTAGGAAATGTAGTTGCCCGGCGTCTTGCCGCTGACGGCCTTGCAGCCGCTCCAGTTGGTCAGATTCGAGCCGGTCAGGTCAGCCGAGCCGCCGACGAATTCGGGTAATGCCGGTGCCAGCGCGTTGATAGCCAGTTGCGAGGCCTTGCGCGTGGCAACCGTTTCACCCTTGGCGTTGCAGGCGGCGAGTGCCTTCTGCGCGAAAGACGTCCAGTCAGCGGGCAGTTCGTGCGCCATGCGACGTTTGTATTCAGCGGCGAGCTGCGGATGGGCTTGCGCGTAGTGGTCGAATTTGCGTTGCCAGTTGCCTTCCCATTCTGCACCCTTCTTCTTCGCATCCCAGGCCTGATAAATCTCCTGCGGTATTTCGAAGGGGCCGAAATTCCAGCCGATGTTCGGGCGGGTGGCGGCGATCTCGGCGTCGCCCAACGGAGCACCATGCACGTCATGTGTACCCGCCTTATTCGGCGAACCCGCACCAATCACGGTCTTGCAGCAAATCAACGAAGGCTTGTCGACCACGGCCTTGGCGGCCTCGATGGCGGCATGTAGCGCTTCTGGGTCGTGGCCATTAACGTTGGCGACCACATGCCAACCATAAGCCTCAAAACGCTTCGGCGTGTCATCAGTGAACCAGCCTTCAACATGGCCGTCGATGGAAATACCATTGTCGTCCCAAAAGGCCGTTAGCTTGCCAAGACCCCAAGTGCCAGCCAACGCGCAGACTTCGTGCGAGATTCCTTCCATCAGGCAGCCGTCGCCGAGGAAGACATAAGTGCGGTGATCGACGATCTCATGATCGGGTCGATTGAATTCGGCAGCCAGCGACTTCTCCGCCATGGCCATGCCGACGGCGTTGGCGATACCCTGGCCGAGCGGCCCGGTGGTTGTCTCGACGCCTGGCGTGTAGCCATATTCCGGATGGCCCGGTGTCTTGCTGTGCAACTGGCGGAATTGCTTGAGGTCGTCGATCGACAGAGCGTAGCCGGTCAGATGCAGCAGCGCATAAATCAGCATTGAGCCGTGGCCGTTGGAGAGCACGAAACGGTCGCGGTTGGCCCAGTGCGGATTGGCCGGATTGTGGCGCAGGTGATGGTTCCACAATACTTCTGCGATTTCCGCCATGCCCATCGGTGCGCCCGGATGGCCGGAGTTAGCCTTTTGCACGGCATCCATGGCCAGGGCGCGGATGGCGTTGGTGAGATTATTGAACATGGGCGGCTCGAAGTCGCTGAAGGTGTTGGATGACATCTGAATTCATGATCAGGCAGGCATGGCGGAGCCCAGTATTATCGCGGAAACGTCACCTCTTTGGCTAGGTGATTGATTATTCAGGATGCGCCAAAGTGCCTTTGTGCCAATGCAACATCTGCAAGTGAGTGTATCTAGGTGCGCTTGCGGTTTTCCATCAGACGCAGGATCAGCGGCGTGAAAATCAGCTGCATCGACAGCTCCATTCTGCCGCCGGGTACGACAATGATGTTCGACCGTGACATGAACGAGCCGTCGATCATCGATAGCAGATAGGGAAAGTCGATGCCCTTCGGATTGGCAAAGCGGATTACCACGAAGCTTTCGTCGGCGGTCGGAATGTCGCGGGCGACGAATGGATTCGAGGTATCGACGGTCGGCACGCGCTGGAAATTGACGTGGGTACGCGAGAATTGCGGTGTGATGTAATTGACATAGTCCGGCATGCGCCGCAGGATGGTGTCGACTACTGCATCGGTCGAGTAGCCGCGCGTAACCTTGTCGCGATGCAGCTTCTGGATCCATTCGAGATTGATGATTGGCACAACGCCGACCAGCAGATCGACGTGTTGTGCGACATCCACTTCATCCGTGACGACTGCGCCGTGCAGGCCTTCGTAGAACAGCAGGTCGCTGCCGGGCGGCAGGTCTTCCCATGGGATGAAGGTGCCGGACGGTTGGCCGTAGGGTGCAGCTTCCGCATCGTTATGCAGATATTTGCGCACCTTGCCGCTGCCGATTTTGCCGTAGTTCTCGAACAGTGCCTCAAGCTCGGCCAGCAGATTGGCCTCTGGCCCGAAATGACTGAAATGAGGGTTGCCGGCGCGTGCGGCATCCTCCATCGCTGTTTGCATTGCCTGGCGGTCATGACGATGGAACGAGTCACCTTCGATAATCGGCACATCGAGATTCTCGCGGCGAAAGATGTGCTGGAAGGTTCGTGTGACGGCGGTTGTGCCGGCTCCCGATGAGCCGGTGATGGCGATGATGGGATGCTTGATCGACATAGTGGTCTTTATTCGCCACGAAACAGCGAACGTGTTGAAAACAGGGGCGAGTCGAAGCCCTCGGTATTGCCATTCTGGGCATGTTCATCGTGGTAGCGCATCAGTCGTTCGACTTCATTCTTCGAGCCAAAAATGAATGGTGCGCGCTGATGCAGGGATTCCGGCTGAAGTTCCATGACACGCTCGTGGCCGGTGACGGCAACACCGCCGGCCTGCTCGATGATGAATGAAATCGGATTGGCTTCGTACATCAGGCGTAGCCGGCTCGGCTTGTTCGGATCCTTGTTGTCACGCGGATACATGAAGATGCCGCCGCGCGTCAGAATGCGGAAGGCCTCGGCAACCAGCGAGGCGACCCAGCGCATGTTGAAATCCTTGCCACGCGGCCCCGTCTTGCCGGCCAGACATTCGGCGATGTAGCGCCGCACCGGCGGTTCCCAGAAGCGTTCGTTGGAGGAGTTGATCGAGAATTCCCGGGTGTCCTCGGGAATGTGCATCTGCGGATGCGTCAGGATGAAGTCGCCGATATCACGGTCGAGTGTGAAGCCGTCAACGCCGTTGCCGGTGGTCAGCACCAGCATGGTCGACGGGCCATACAGTGCGAAACCAGCACAGATCTGCTCGGTCCCTGGTTGGAGGAAATCTTCCAGCGATACTGGCTGTCCAGGATGCTTGGTGCGCAGGATCGAAAAAATCGTGCCGACGGTGACATTCACATCGATGTTCGAACTGCCGTCGAGCGGATCAAAAATCAGCAGATATTTGCCGCGCTTGAACTGTGCGGGAATCTGGTAGATGTCCTCCATCTCTTCGGAAGCCATGCCGGCGATGTGCCCCGACCATTCGTTTTCGTGCAGCATGACGTCGTTGCTCAGCACGTCGAGTTTCTTCTGTACCTCGCCCTGCACGTTGACCGCACCTTCGTTACCGGCGTTGCCCAGTGCGCCGACCAGCGCACCGCGATTAACCTGATTGGAGATGATCTTGATCGCTGTGGCCAGGGAATTCAGCAGCCCGGAAAAGTCGCCCGAGACCCCCGGGTGCTTGTGTTCCTGCTCGATCGTGTAGCGCGTCAGGGTTTTGTGGCGATTCGGCATATGGTTCTCCTCTTCAATTCCAATGGATCAAATAATGTGCAATGCGAGTTTTTCGCGCCAGCCGGGATACAGACGGTCGGCGTCTCCCGGAAAACTGGCGAAGGCATCTCTCAACTCGGCATGCTCCAGGGCATATTCCAGTAGATCGATGCCCTGCCGCCAGGCATCATGCGCCTGG
>DAOLZE010000062.1:0-11201 GCA_035426125.1 Rhodocyclaceae bacterium | reverse complement strand
TCAGCTCGGTCACCAGGCCGCCACGTTCAAGCTGCTTGCGCGTGGCTTCGTCGAGATCGGAGGCGAATTGGGCAAAAGCCGCCAGTTCGCGGAACTGGGCCAGCGCCATACGCACACCGCCGCCGAGCTTCTTGATGACCTTGGTCTGTGCAGCACCACCAACGCGCGACACCGAAATACCGGCATTGATCGCGGGACGGATACCGGCGTTGAACAGGTCTGACTCGAGGAATATCTGGCCGTCGGTAATCGAAATCACGTTGGTCGGCACGAAGGCGGTCACGTCGCCGGCCTGGGTTTCGATCACTGGCAGCGCGGTTAACGAACCGGTCTTGCCCTTGACTTCACCGTTGGTGAACTTTTCGACATACGCTTCGCTGACGCGTGCGGCACGTTCGAGCAGACGGCTGTGCAGGTAGAACACGTCGCCTGGGTAGGCTTCGCGACCCGGTGGACGGCGCAGCAGCAACGATACCTGACGATAGGCCCAAGCCTGCTTGGTCAAGTCGTCATAAATAATCAGGGCGTCCTCTCCACGATCGCGGAAATACTCGCCCATGGTGCAGCCGGAATACGGCGCAAGGAATTGCAGGGCAGCGGATTCGGAGGCGGAGGCGACAACAACGGTCGTGTATTCCATCGCTCCAGCTTCCGTCAGTTTGCGCACCACGTTGACGATCGTCGAGGCTTTTTGCCCGATCGCCACGTAGATGCACTTCATGTTCTCGCCCTTCTGGTTGATGATCGCGTCAATCGCCACCGCTGTCTTGCCGGTCTGCCGGTCGCCGATGATCAGTTCGCGCTGGCCACGGCCAACAGGAACCATCGAGTCAATCGACTTGAGGCCGGTTTGTACCGGCTGCGAGACTGACTTCCGCCAGATCACGCCCGGCGCGACCTTTTCGATCTTGTCGGTGAGCTTGGCATTGATCGGGCCCTTGCCATCGATCGGCTCGCCCAGCGCATTAACCACGCGACCGAGCAACTCGGGACCAATCGGCACTTCGAGAATCCGGCCGGTACACTTGACAATGTCGCCTTCGGAAATATGCTCGTAAGCACCCATGATCACGGCGCCGACAGAGTCACGCTCGAGATTGAGGGCGAGACCAAAAGTGTTGCCGGGGAATTCCAGCATTTCGCCCTGCATCACGTCGGCCAGGCCATGAACGCGGCAGATGCCGTCGGTCACCGAAACGACGGTGCCTTCAGTCCTGGCCTGAGCGGCCAGCTGCATGTTCTGGATCCGGCTCTTGATCAGGTCGCTGATTTCAGAGGGGTTGAGGTTCATTTGGAATTCACTCCTAGTTCTTAAGGGCTGTCGCCATCTGGGCGAGCTTGCCACGGACCGAGGCATCGATCACCTGGTCACCAACGGCGATTCTCACGCCACCGATCAGCTCGGGATCAACCACGACGCTTGCCTGGACCTTGCTGTTGAAGCGACGTTCGAGATCGGTTACAAGATTGGCCAGCGCTGCACTGTCGATCGGAAAGGCAGAAGTAATCTGCGCTTCCTTGACGCCTTCGATGCCATTCTTCAAATCCGCGAACAGTTCGCAGATTTCCGGCAGCACCGTCAGCCGATCGCTTTCAGCCAGCAACTGAACAAAGTTTTTCTGCTCGGTCGAAAAATCCTTGCCGGCGATATCCAGCAGCAGATTCGTCGAAACGCTGGTACCGATCCGTGGATTGTCGAGCAGCGTCCGCATGTCGACATCGGCAACCACGGCGGTCATGCGATTCAATGCATCGAGCCAGACATCCAGTTGCTTCGCCTCCCGCGCAATACGGAATGCGGCTTCAGCATACGGACGCGCGAGGGTGACGTTTTCTGCCATGACGTGTCAGAGCTCCGACTTGAGGGCAGCGAGCAAATCAGCATGCACCTGAGCATTAACCTCGCGGCGCAGGATCTTTTCGGCCCCGGCTACAGCCAGATTCGCCACCTGGTCGCGCAGATTTTCCCTGGCACGTTGCGCCGCTGTCGCCGCTTCGCCCTCAGCTGCTTCGCGAGCCTGATTGATGATCCGGGCAGCTTCCGCACGAGCTTCCTCAACGATGTGCGCAGCCTGACGTTCAGCACCACCAGTCATCTCGGTGGACTTCTCGCGGGCTTCGCGCAACGCATCGGCTGACCGATGTTGCGCCAGTTCCAGATCCTTCTTGCTCCGTTCCGCAGCAGCGAGACCTTCTTCAATCTTCTTCTGGCGTTCAGCAATGGCCGTAAGCATCGGCGGCCAGACAAACTTCACCGTAAACCAGATGAAGATTGCGAAAGCAATCGCCTGAGAGATCAGGGTCAAATTGATGTTCATGGCTTATTCCCCAGCCTGAATCTTTTAAAAAAGCCGATCAATGAACGACGGCGAGGAGGGGGTTGCCGAACGCAAACAGCATGGCAAGACCGACGCCGATAATGAATGAGGCGTCAATCAGGCCGAGTAGCAGGAATACCTTGGCCTGCAGCGCGTTCATCAGTTCCGGTTGGCGAGCAGCGGCTTCGAGGAAGCGCGAGCACATGATACCGACGCCGATACAGGCGCCAGCAGCCCCGAGACCAATGATAAGGCCGATGCCGATGCCGGTGTAGGCCTGAATCATGGCCAGATATTGGAGTTTGTCCATTTACGTTCCTTTCGAACTTACAGGTGGTTAGGAAACACTTACTTACTTTATATTGCTTTACAAAATAATCAAAACATCACTTCAAATCAATGGCTTTCATGTGCCATGGCGATATAGACAATCGTCAGCATCATGAAAATGTAAGCCTGCAAGGCTACGATCAAAATGTGGAAGATTGACCAGCCGACACCGAGTACAGCACCGAAAAAAGCACCGGCGATGCCCGTTGAGGCCCACATGCCCAGCAGCAGGAAAATGATTTCTCCGGCGTACATGTTTCCGTACAGTCGCAGGGAGTGCGAGAGCGGCTTGGACACATACTCGACGAGATTGAACAGCAAATTCAATGGCCAAGCCAGCGGGCTTGCTCCGAACGGCGTGCAGAACAATTCATGAATCCAGCCCCCCAAGCCCTTGACCTTGATGCTAAAGCCAATCATCAGCAGCCAGACTGATAGCGACAGGGCAAACGTGGTGTTGATGTCGGCCGTCGGCACGCCGCGCCAGTGGCTCTGCCCCAACACGTTGGTGTAAACCCAGGACATGATGTCCACCGGCAGGAAATCCATGGCGTTCATCAGTAGCACCCAGATGAATACTGTCAGTGCCAGCGGTGCGACAAACTTGTGGCGATCACCGTGAAAAATGGCCTTGGCCTGATCGTCAACGAACTCAATGGCCAATTCAATGAATGCCTGACGCTTGCCGGGCACACCGGAGGTCGCATTGCGCACCACCAGCCAGAAAAATCCGAAACCAATAATACCCAGCACAACCGAAGTGATCAGCGTATCGACATTCAGCGTCCAGAACGAGCCTTCACCGACTGGCTTGACCAGAAAGCCCAGATGGTGCTCGATGTAGGAGGTTGGAGTAAGGATGTGGGCTTCAGTTGACATTATTCTTGCCTGCTTCCGGGATCTTCAGCAACGTCGTGTTGCGAAAAAAGGCTGCCATCGAAAAAATAACTACTGCGACAATAAACGTTCCAATAAATCCAAGTATTACGACTTCTTTGTAAAGCGCCAGCACCAACCAGAGCAAAATCACGATGACCCCAACCTTGGCACCCTCGGCCTTGAGTATCCGATTCAAGCCATCCCACGCCATATCGGCCGACTGCGTTTGCGCATTTTTCAGCGGCGCCAGCAGAATGAAAACCAGACCACCCGCCATCGCCACCAGACCGCCAAGTAGCGCCGAAATTGCACCGTGCACACCCCCCAGCCAAGCACTTAACACCATCAGCAAAATTGTTAAGGCCACTTGATAGATCAGGGCAATTCGTAGCGACTTGACGGGATCACCCATATTTGTCCTGGTAGCCTGGCAAATTCTGCGCAAAATTGATCTTGATCGATGGCGCTAAACCAAAACCGCAAAATTTTACCCTGACAGCCTCAAGTGAGTCAATAACATTTTTGACTGTCCTCATCAAAAATGGATATACCTCGCCTATCCGGAATTTCAAGCGGACTCTCCGCGCAAGCGCTGCAGAATGCCTTCAAGCTGTTCCAGACTGCCGAAACGTATGGACAAGCTGCCTGCCCCTTTTTTATTGGTAACCAATTTGATCGGGGCTCCCAGCGAATCGGCGAGCTCCTCCTCTAGTCTGAGCAAATCGCGATCTGGCTTGTGGCTGGCGGTCTTTTCCGGCGGCGGATTGAGTTCGCGCTGCACCAGTTTTTCGGTTTCCCGTACCGACAGGCCTTTATGCACCACCAGTGCTGCCAACCGGGCCTGATCAATCTTGTGCAACGGCAGCAAGGCGCGTGCGTGGCCCATGTCGAGTTCGCCGGAGAACAGGCATTCCTGCACCGGCTTGGCAAGGTGCAGCAGGCGCAGCAGATTCGACGCCGCCGGGCGTGAACGGCCGACAGCATCAGCCGCCTGCTGATGAGTCATGTTGAATTCGTCGATCAGGCGCTGAATACCGGCAGCCTCTTCAAGCGGGTTAAGGTTTTCGCGCTGGATATTCTCAATCAGCGACATGGCCAGCGCCGCTTCGTCGGGAATGTCCCGCACCAGCGCCGGCACTTCATTCAATCCGGCCAGTTGCGCCGCCCGCCAGCGTCGCTCACCAGCAATGATTTCATACTTACCCTCGGCGAGCGGCCGTACCAACACCGGCTGCATGATGCCCTGCGCCTTGATCGAGGCGGCTAGTTCATTCAGTGAATCCTGATCCATGCGGGTACGCGGCTGATATTTGCCGGGCTGCAAATCGGTGACCAACAACGTGTCCTGGCGCGTGGACTCGGGACCACTGTTGGCATCAAGCAACGCGCCTAGACCACGGCCGAGACCTTTTTTCTGTTTGGGTGGATTCATTTTTTCTTGCTCCTTCAGCCAGTTACATGGTTTTGACACGTTCAATCATCTCGGCTGCAAAGGCCAGATACGCTTGCGCCCCTTTCGAGGACTTGTCAAACAGCACGCCGGGAATGCCATAGCTGGGCGCTTCGGCAAGCCGGATATTGCGCGGTACGACGGTCTTGAATACCTTGTCGCCAAAATGTTGTTCGAGTTCTGCAGAAACCTGATGGCCAAGGGTGGCCCGACTGTCGAACATGACCCGCAGCAAGCCGATGATTTTCAGGTCATGATTCAGATTGGCATGTACCTTCTTGATGGTATTCACCAGATCGGACAAGCCTTCCAGCGCATAGTATTCGCACTGCATCGGGATGATCACACCATGCGCTGCACACAGTCCGTTGAGCGTCAACATGGAAAGCGACGGCGGGCAATCGATCAGGACAAAGTCATAATCACCAAGGTGCGGAGTAAGTGCTTCCTTAAGCCGCGCCTCACGCCGATCCATCTCGACCATTTCGACTTCCGCCCCAGCCAGGTCACGATTGGCCGGCAGCACGTCAAACTTGCCCGAAGGTGAAGCAACGCGCACCTCAGCCAGACTGGCGAGGCCGAGCAACACCTGATATACCGATTTGTTCAACGAACGCTTGTCGACACCGCTGCCCATCGTCGCATTTCCCTGCGGATCAAGGTCCACCAGAAGCGTGCGCTGGCCGCTGGCCGCTAACGCCGCAGCAAGGTTGACCGAAGTAGTGGTCTTGCCAACCCCACCCTTCTGGTTGGCAATGGCGAAGATGTGCATTCTGATTTCCTCTTAGGTCTTTTTAATCACGATGAGATGCCGCTGTGCGTCCAGCTCCGGCACGGCAAGCGCAATACTTTGCATCACCTGCCAACCGACCGGCAATTGGGCGATTTCAGCCTGCGGATGAACACCCTTCATAGCCAACAGTCGACCGTCCGGTGCAAGCAGGTGACCCGCCACACGAACGAATCCAGCCAATTCAGAAAAAGCCCGCGAGACAGCCGCATTGAACAAGTCATCCGGCCTGAAATCTTCGGCTCGCACACAGTGAATACTCACATTGTCAAGCTTGAGCTCAATCTTTGCCTGCTGCAGGAAGCTGGCTTTCTTTTGGTTGGATTCGATCAGGGCCACCGTCATCTCCGGCCGGGCGATCGCCAATGGAATGCCCGGCAGACCAGCACCGCTGCCGATATCGGCAAGCATGGCGACATCGCCAAGATGCGGAATCACCGCCAACGAATCAAGCAGATGCTGCACTACCATCAGACTTTCGGCGCGTACGGCAGTCAGATTGTAGATACGATTCCATTTGGCGATCAGCGTGAGGTATACGCACAGACGCGTTTCTGCCTCCGTCGGCAACTTGATACCAAGTTCGGCTATTCCCCGCCGGAGCTGCGCCGCGATCGCCATGTTCAGGCGCGCTTCCGCATGGACTGGCGTTTCAGATGCACCAACAACAGGGAAATTGCGGCGGGTGTGACGCCCTGAATGCGCGACGCCTGACCAAGTGTTTCCGGTCGATGCTGACTGAGCCTCTGACGCACCTCGATAGACAGGCCGTGCACCGTGCCATAATCAAAATCGACTGGCAGCCGCAGGGTTTCATTGGCATGGCTGCGCACCACATCCTCACGCTGACGGTCGATATAACCCTGATATTTTGTCTGAATCTCGACCTGCTCGACAACCTGTGGATCGTCAAGCGCTTCTCCGGCATTGGGCAGCGTCATCAATGATGCGTAGCTCACCTGTGGCCGACGCAGCAAATCGAACAGGCGATACTCGCGCTCCAGCGATTGGCCGAGCACACGTTGCGCATCCACTTCACCGACAATTTTCGGATTAACCCAGGTCGCCTTCAAACGTTCACTCTCGGCGGCAATCGCCTCGCGCTTACGATCGAATGCCTCCCAGCGAACATCATCGACCAAACCCAATCGACGGCCGGTTTCCGTCAGGCGCAGATCGGCATTGTCTTCACGCAGGCTCAGGCGATACTCGGCGCGGCTGGTGAACATCCGGTAGGGCTCGGAAACGCCGCGCGTAATCAGATCGTCGACCAGCACGCCAAGATAAGCCTCATCACGACGCGGACACCAGGCATCCACCTCCCGGCCCTGCGCCTGCAAGGCGGCATTGATCCCGGCCAGCAGCCCCTGTGCCGCAGCCTCTTCATAACCGGTGGTGCCATTGATCTGGCCGGCAAAAAATAACCCGCCAATTGACTTGGTCTCAAAAGTCGACTTGAGGTTGCGAGGATCAAAATAGTCGTATTCGATGGCGTAGCCTGGCCGCAAAATGTGGGCGTTTTCCAGCCCGCGCATGCTACGCACCAGCGCCAATTGCACATCAAATGGCAAACTGGTGGATACGCCCTGCGGATAGATCTCGCTGGTCGTCAGACCCTCCGGCTCGAGGAACACCTGATGACTGTCCTTGTCGGCAAACCGATGGATCTTGTCCTCGATCGACGGACAGTAGCGCGGCCCGACGCCTTCGATGACGCCGGTAAACATCGGCGACCGATCAAGTCCGGCGCGGATAATTGCATGGGTTGTTGCGTTGGTATGGGTGATCCAGCATGGCACCTGGCGCGGATGCTGCTCACGCCGACCGAGGAAGGAAAACACCGGTACCGGGTCGTCGCCGGACTGAATCTGCAACTTCGAGTAATCGATCGTCTGACCATCAATCCGCGGCGGCGTACCAGTTTTTAAGCGTCCGGCCGGCAACTGCAATTCACGCAAGCGCTGTGCCAGGGAAATTGCTGGCGGATCTCCTGCGCGCCCAGCCGGGTAATGACTCAGGCCGACATGTATCAAACCACCAAGAAAGGTACCTGCCGTCAACACTACTGCCGGAGCCTCGAAGCGGATACCCAGTTGCGTAACCACCCCGCTCACTCGGTCGCCAATCAGGATCAGATCATCCACCGCCTGCTGAAACAGCGTCAGCCCTGGCTGACTCTCCAGACGTTGGCGAATCGCCGCCTTATACAAAAGCCGATCTGCCTGCGCGCGGGTCGCCCGCACTGCGGGGCCTTTACTTGAATTCAGAATGCGAAATTGGATGCCCGCCTCGTCGGTTGCCGCAGCCATCGCGCCACCCAGCGCATCGACCTCCTTGACCAAGTGCCCCTTGCCAATACCACCAATAGAAGGATTACAGGACATTTGACCGAGCGTTTCGATGTTGTGCGTCAACAGCAGCGTCTGCGCGCCAGCACGTGCTGCGGCAAGCGCGGCTTCGGTACCGGCATGACCGCCACCGACCACGATTACATCAAAATTTCGGGAAAACCGCATGAGTAGCGCAGGACAAGGCAAAAGAGGAGCAATGATACGCTACTCACCAAGGAATCCAAATCCATTGTTTCACGTGAAACGAAAGAGGGGAGAGGGAAGGAAGCGTTCCACGTGAAACAAACAAGCATTCGCCTCGCCTTGCCAAACCGTTTTCAGATAAAACACTTCGCCAGAGGTCACAGCTTCAATCCATCAAAAATTTCAGCAACCTTGATTGATCGAATTTAATGCCATCTGCATGGCCAAAGCGGTACCAAAATTATTCCGTACTATCGAAATCTCGACACCTGCGACAGATTAATCCCTGTTGGCGCTCGCCGCTTCAAGAAATGCAGGCTTCTCTCCGCCGCCATGAATCAGCAGGTTGGTGCCGCTAACGTAAGCAGCATAAGGCGACGCCATGAACATGCAGCCATTGGCGATATCCTCGGATTCGCCCATTCGGCCAAGGGGAATGGTCGCCGCAACCGATGCCAGGCCGGCCTCATCGCCATAGTGCATATCTGACTTTTCGGTGCGAATCAGACCCGGGCTGATGGTGACAACGCGTACCTTAGGTGCCCATTCAACGGCAAGACTGCTGACGAGGTTAAGAATTCCCGCCTTGGCTGCGCCATAGGCGGCAGTTCCTGGTGAAGGACGCAGGGCGCTGACACTGCCAATAAATTCGATAACGCCGCCTTCAGGCTGATTTTGCATGATGGCATTGGCCATCTGCGCCATGTGAAATGGCGCAATCAGATTGAGACGGATAATGCTTTCATGGAAACGCGGCGAAGCCGTCGCTGCATCAGCATTCGGGCTGCCGCCGGCATTATTGATAAGCACGTCGAGGCGGCCATAATCCGTGGCGATACCATCGAATAACGCCTTGACCGCATCGACATCGCGCACATCAAGAGGAAAAAAATCAGCCGTCGCCGTGCCGCAAACCACCGGCATTTCCGGTGCTGAACGCCCGCAAATGATGACTCGTGCGCCGGCTTTCAAGAAAGCCTGGGCGATACCGCGACCGATACCCTTGGTTCCACCGGTCACCAGAATGACGCGGCCTGAAAAGTCGAAAGCCATGTTTTGCCTCATAGTGCCTATATATTTGCGATAATCTACGACAATTGCTGGTTGTTCACTTCGTCTGAACGGACGATGGCCTGCAACCCGCACGAAGACACAGCATACCCGATTCGATAATGATGTTATTCAACGAGGAACAAACATGGCCATTGAAATGAAGGAATCCTTCCAGGTTGCCGCACCGATCGACAGAGTGTGGGACTTCATGATGAACCCGGAAACCGTGGTAGCCTGCATGCCGGGCGCCGCACTGAAGGAAATCTGCAACGAGAAGAAATTCATTGGTACCGTCAAACTCAAGATCGGTGCAGTCTCGGCGCAGTATCAGGGTACGATTACCTATGCCGAAGCAGACAAGAGCGCCTATCGCATGAAGCTGCTGGCAGAAGGCAACGAGCGTGGTGGTGGTACCGTAACCGGAACAATCGGCTGCCATCTGGTTGCCCTGCCCGATGGCAAGGGTACCGATGTGCAGTTTGACTCGAGCGTGGATCTGACCGGAAAACTCATCCAGGTCGGGCGTGGCATGATCGAAGGTGTCGCATCGCAGATCGTCAAGAAATACATCGCCAATGTCCGCAGCCTTCTCGAGGCGCCTGCCACCCAGACACAGGCCGCCACCGATGAATCCAGCAGTGCTCCGTCAGGCAAAAAAACAGCCCCGCCGCAGCATGACGAATCGATCGATATGGTATCGATCGTCTTCAAGACAATGTGGACTGGGGTTGTTCGTTTCCTGAAGCGGCTGTTTGGTCGGAAATGACCGAACTCCTGACTGGATCTTCTTCGCAATCATCCAGCACATCGCCCACCCAAAACACGCCCTCGCGCTATATCGAAGACATCGTTGCATTACGAGGTATCGCAATTGGCTTTGTATTACTTATGCATACGCATAGCGGATTGCTTACATGGCCCATCCCAATCTTTGATCAAATATTCTCCTATATCGGGGGTGGATTCGGGGTAGATATCTTCTTCGCAATTTCAGGTTTCGTCATCTCACGAGATCTGATGCCAAAACTGACGGCCTGTACAAATATCAAATCGTTCATATACACAAGTCTGGCATTCTGGATCAGAAGAGCATGGAGGATATTGCCATCTGCATGGCTTTGGCTTGTGATAATTCTGATCTTTACGACAGTTTTCAATAAATCCGGCACCTTTCACTCAACGACTGCCGCTTTGTACGGCACAATTGCAGCCATTTTTCAGGTACACAATTACTGGATGTCCAAATGCTTTGGACATTTTGATTGTGGCGCAAATTTTTTCTATTGGACTCTTTCACTGGAAGAGCAATTTTATTTGCTATTACCTCTTGCCATATTCCTGTGTCGCAAGCACTTGCCATTTGTCATAGCATGCCTGATAGCTTTTCAATTGTGCTATACAGATCGCCCTCCTTTGTTGACTGCATTTAGAACCGATGCTTTACTTCTTGGTGTTCTGATTGCAATGTGGGAAAAAAAACAGGGTTACAAAATATTTGAGGATTGGTTTATTGCAAATTCCAGATGGTTACGTTCAATTCTTGTTGTTGGATTGCTCGTTATCCTGATAATGGATACCAAGATCTACAAAGGAAGTCTGGCTCCTTTTGGTTTGGCAATAGCTGCTTTAGCCAGCGCAGCCATCGTATTGATTGCCTCCTATGACAAAAATTATTTGGTACCCTCAGGCGCTTTCAAGAAAAAATTGATGTGGCTTGGAGAACGCTCTTGCTCAATCTATCTGATCCATGTCCCGGCTTTTTTTCTGACCAAAGAAATCTGGTACCGAATCGCTCCCAATGGCACCATATTCGATGCTTCCTATACGATACAGTTCATATTGACCGG